>JABMNB010000360.1 GCA_013205335.1 Rhodospirillales bacterium | reverse complement strand
GCACTGCAATCCCAAGCAGCACAAGAGCCCGCCGCACGATCACGGCGCATCGTGGGCGGTTTATGGCCAGGCGGTGAAGTACACCGACATGAGCGAGTATCGTCGCGTAGACGGCGGCAAGGACGCGGGCGACGCGAAGCTCGAGCAGGTGAAGGCCTATCGTCTCGAGCCCGGCCATGCGGGCGTCTATGACGTCGGCGCCATCCACGCCATCGACTATCCCGACGGCAGCCGTTTCGTGCGCGTCACCGGCCGCGATCTCGACTATGTGCGCCGACTCAAGTTCGACATGGCGGCCGGCAAGGCCATCACCATCGAAAGCGCGACGGCCGGCGCCAACTAGGCCTCGCTCCGTCCGCGCCTTCGCGGACGGTGGGCGTTGCCCCATTTCTCCATCGCGTCGAGGATGGGGCCGAGCGTGTAGCCCCTCTTCGTGAACGAATATTCGACATGAGGCGGGATCGTGTTGTGCACGGTGCGCAACACGATACCGTCCTGCTCCAGCGCGCGCAGCTGGAGCGTCAGCATGCGCTGCGTGATGCCCGGAACGAGGCGCCGCAACTCGTTGAAGCGGCGCGGCTGGCTCTTGAGCTGGAACAGGATCGTGGGCTTCCAGCGCCCGCCGATCACCTCGACCGTCGCCGTCACCGGGCACCAGGGAGCCTTGGTCTCCGCCATCGCACGCGCCTCTCGTATCCATGACTGAACCTAAGTATAAAAAATGTGCGTACTTATGGAAAGCGTACCGTGGTGATACGTGCGGACCTCACACACTTGGAGGTCGCAATGTTCGTCATCATGGGAGTTACCGGTCAGGTCGGTGGTGCAGCGCTCGAATCCCTGAAGTGCCGGGGTGTCGCCTTGCGTGCGGTGTCCCGTGATCCGGCACGCGCTGAAGGGCTGGGTGTCGAGACCCTACGCGCGGACGCCTCGGACACGGCGAGCCTCGTCGCGGCATTCGAGGGTGCGGAGGCCGCGCTCGTGATGCTGGTCCCGCCGAAACAGGCTGAAGACGTTCTGGCGGCTTCACGCGCCGCGGCCCGGTCGATCGCCGCGGCGGTGCGCACGGCACGTGTGCCGCATGTCGTGGCGCTTTCGTCGGTCGGTGCGCATCTCAGCGAAGGCAACGGCATCGTGCGTGTCCTGCATGACTTCGAGGCGGCCCTGGCCGGGGCCGCGCCCTCCCTCGTGTTCCTGCGGCCGGGCGAATTCCTCGAGAACTGGGCGGCCATGGTGCCGGTGGCACGCGACGCGGGCGTGCTGCCCTCGGGCAAGCTCCCCCTCGACAAGCGCAACGAGGCCGTGTCGGCGCTGGATGTCGGCCGCATCGCGGCGGATCTACTGCTCGACCCGCGACCGGGCACGCGCATCGTCGACGTCATGGGCCCGGCGCACTACTCGGCGCTCGATGCGGCGGAGATGCTGTCGCGGCTGCTCGGCAGGCCGGTGACCGCGGTGCCGTCGTCGCGCGGGGACTGGGTGGCTGGCTTGGTGGCGGCGGGTCTGGGCGCCGACTATGCCGAAAAGCTCGCGGACCTCGACGAGGCGATCAACGCCGGTCGCCTGGACTTCCCGCCGGGCGGCGAGATGCGGCGCGGTACGGTGACGCTCGAGGCCGTGCTGCAGCGTTTGATGGCTGAAGGGTGATCGATCGAGTTTGGGGGGCTTGAGCAGGATGTTGCGGAAGACGAGGTCGCTGACGCCGTTCCGGTCGGCGGTCCAGCCGCGGCCCGCATCAGATCCAGCGCCGGGTTCGAAGCTTGTAGGCGTCGAACTCCGGGCCGAACTTGGTGGCGAGCGCCCGCTCTTCGGGCGAGATCTGGAAGCGCGTGACGTAAAGAGCGAACAGCAGCGGGCCCGCCAGGGCAGCGGCATTCGCCAGATGGGCGGCCCATCCTGCCAGTACGAGGAAGAGGCCGAGATACATCGGGTTTCGAGTAATGCGAAAGATTCCTGTCGCGACGAGCGACGAGGCGGCTTCGGGTCTGGTCGGGTTGACGGTCGTTCGGGCACGCCAGAACGACCAGGTGCCGGCCGCCGAAATTGCGATTCCCGAAGCGGCCAACACGATCGAGACCGCCCGCCGCTCCGGCAACGCGAACGAAAGGCCGTCCAGGCCGTAGGCTACCAACCACATGGCAAGGGCTGCGAGCAAAGTGGCGGCGGGCGGCGGAACCTTCAGTTCGAGCTTGTTCACCGTCCGAACCTAGGTTCGGCTCAGTGGCCGTGCAAGGGGTCGGCCCTTTCCCTGAGCAACGGCCTGCTCAAGCGAGCTTGGCCGCAGCCTCATCGTTTGCCTGCTGGCGCTTCTGCAGCATGCCGTGGATGCGTTCCTTCAAGCGCTGCACGCGCTCGGGCCCGGCCTTCTCGGGAGTGCCGGAATCGAAGGGCGGCTGCGGATCGTATTCGAGCGTGAGCTGGATCGACTTGGCGACTTCCTCGCCGGCCAATTCGGCCGCCAGGGTGAGGCCGAAATCGATGCCTGCCGTGACGCCGCCCCCGGATATGCGGTTGCGGTCGCGCACCACGCGCTCGGCCACGGGGATTGCACCGAAGGCGGGCAGGAACTCGCGCGACGACCAGTGGCAGGCGGACTTGTAGCCCTTGAGGAGGCCGGCGGCGCCGAGCACCAGCGAGCCGGTGCAGACCGACGTGACGTAGCGTGCGCCTTCCGCCTGCTTGCGCAGGAAGTCGAGCGTCTCCTCGTCGGTCATCAGCGCGACCTGGCCGCCGCCGCCCGGCACGCAGATCACGTCGAGCTGCGGGCAGTCGTCGAAGGTGGTCGTCGGTACGATCGAGAATCCGGAGTCGGTCGGCACGGGATCGAGCGTCTTC
>JABMNB010000359.1 GCA_013205335.1 Rhodospirillales bacterium | reverse complement strand
CGATGGCCACCCGCTGCTGCTGGCCGCCCGAGAGCTGGCCGGGCGTATGGCCGGCGCGGTCGGCGAGACCGACGCGCTCCAGTGCCGCTCGGCCCAGCGCCTCGGCTTCGGCACGGCCCTTACCCGCCACCTTGCGCAGCGCCAGCGTGACGTTTCCAAGCGCGGTCATGTGCGGATAGAGGTTGAAGGACTGGAACACCATGCCGATACGGCGACGGGCATGGTTGATGTCGGTCCGGGCGTCGAGCATGTCGATGCCATCGACCACAATCGAGCCGGAGGACGGTTCCTCCAGCCGGTTGAGGCAACGCAGCAAGGTTGACTTGCCCGAGCCCGATGGCCCGATCACGAACACCAGCTCGCGCTCCGCCACCTTCAGATCGACACCCTTCAGGACATGAAGGGTGCCGAAATGCTTGTGGATCGCCCGCGCATCGACGATGGAATTTTTCACGATACTCTTGTCATCCCGAGCGGAGCGAAGCGCAGCCGAGGGACCTTTCCTGATGCCGGAAAGGTCCTACGGCCTGCGGCCTCAGGATGGCGGCCTTCAGCCGCCACACTTCAGTTCATGCGGCGTCGGATCGTAGCCCGGCATGCCCGGCACGCCGTAGCCCGGCGTGACCACGACCGCGAGATCGTCGGCCGCCGGCTTCTTGTTGAACCACTTCTCGTAGAACTTCGCCATCGTGCCGTCCTTCTTCATGCAGTCGAGCGCATCCTGCAGCTCGGCGCGAAGCTTGGGGTTGTCCTTCGGCACGGGTGCGGCCCAGTGGGCGCGCGTTTCGGCGAGCTCCAGGTCGGCGATGAACTGCGGGTTCTTGGACGCCGCGTAGACGATGGTCGTGTTGCCGCCGAGCGTCGCGTAGGCGCGGCCCGAGAGCACGGCCTGGGTGGCGTCGGGCTGCGTGTCGTAGACCTGCACGGTGAAGCCGTGCTCCTCGCCCATCTTCTTTGCCAGCGTTTCGTAGGGAGTGCCCTTGTTGACCGACACGGCCTTGCCCTTGAGATCGGCCCAGCCCTTGATAGGGGCGCTGCCCTTCTTGATGCCGAACTGGAAGGCGGTCCACAGATAGCCTGCGGTGAAGAGCATGTTTTCGGCGCGTTCCTTGGTCACCGTCGTCGGCGCGGCAATGAAGTCATAGCGGCCGGACTGCATGCCGGGAATCAGGGTCGAGAAGCTCACGGCATCGATCGTGATGTCGCGCTTCATGCGCTTGGCAACCTCGGTGAAGACGTCGATCTGGAAACCCTCGACGCCGCCGCCCAGCTTCGGCATGGCGTGCGGGGCGAAGGTACCGTCGACGCCGGTACGCAACGGCGGCTTCTTGTCCTGGGCGAGCGCGGGGCTCACGCACATCAGTGCCGCAACGGCCAGCGCAGCAAAGCGACGGTTCATCATTTCGCTAGTTTCCTTCCCATGAAATCCCCAGGCGGCAACGTTAGATCAGGCATTGTTGAATAGCAATTTAGAGGCCATCTTGCGCCCCATGTCCGACCGCATCCTCGTCATCAATCCCAACTCCACCGAAGCCGTCACCCGGGGCATCGACGCCGCCATGGAGCCGCTGCGCATGAACGGTGGCCCGGCCATCGAATGCGTCACGCTGCGGGACGGTCCGCCCGGCATCGAGAATCAGGGCCATGTCGAGCAGGTCGTTCCGCTGATCGGCGCCATGGTGAAGCAACGCGACAACGACTGCTCCGCCTTCGTCATCGCCTGCTATTCCGATCCCGGCCTGCATGCGGCGCGCGAACTCACGACCAAGCCGGTGCTCGGCATCGCCGAGTGCGGCATCCTGACCGCCCTCACCCTCGGCCAGCGCTTCGGTGTCATCTCGATCCTGAAGAAATCGATCCCGCGCCACCTTCGTTACGTCGGCCAGATGGGCCTGAACGACCGCATGGCCGGCGACCGCGCGATCGGCCTCGGCGTCGTAGAGCTTGCCGACGAGGCGCGCACCTTCAGCCGCATGGCGGAAGTCGCCGCCGAGCTGCGCGACGAGGACGGCGCCGACGTGCTGGTCATGGGCTGTGCCGGCATGGCGCGCTACCGCGACCGGCTGCAGCGCCATGTCGGCCTGCCGGTCGTCGAGCCCAGTCAGGCCGCCGTCTCGATGGCGATCGGCCGCTCCCGGCTGAATTGGTCGTAGTTGTCAGCCCGCACGCAGCGAGGGATCCTTCCTGATCAGGCAGATCCTTCGCAAATGCCCGGAATGACGGGCACGGCCCATCACTCGGCCGCTGCCTTCACGACCGGTGCTGCGGGAAACTCCATGCGGTCGTCGGTGCGGCAATAGCGGTCGGCGAACATGCGGCCCACCGGGTGATACTTGTCCATGTGGACGCGCATCGCCTTGGGGTCCCACAACTCGTCGCGGATGTGGAAGCGCGTGCCCTCGCCCAGGATGAGCTGCCGCTCTTCCTTCACGTTGATGATCTGCCAGGTCTTACACTCCATGGCCCACGGCGCATCGGCCAGACGCGGCACTTCGATGTCGACCGAGGGGGCGAGCTTCAGCCCGAGATAGTCGGGCTCGCCGATCGACGGCGCGAAATCGCCGCTCGATTCGTGCATCTTGAGCGCCAGCGGTTCGTCGGTGAGATTGACCACGAATTGCCCGGTGCGCTCGATGTTGCTCCACGTGTCCTTGAGACGCCCGTCCGGCCGCTTGTTGATCGCGAACATGCAGAGCGGCGGATCCTCTGAAAACACGTTGAAGAAGCTGAACGGCGCGGCATTGACGACGCCCGTCGGCCCCAGCGTCGTCACCCACGCGATCGGGCGCGGCAGCACGAAGGCCGTCAGGATCTTGTAGCGGTCGTGCGGATTAACGTCGGAAGCGGCGTATTGCATCTATCTGTTCCTCAGTTCGACGGTTCGAGCTTCACGCCGGTGCGCTCGCTGATCAGCTTGTAGTGCTCCGGGCGTCGGTGCTTGGCGAAATTGAACGTGGTGTTGCGGATGTATTCGCCGAGGCCGAGATCGCAATCGTAGGAGATGACCTCGTCGTCCTCGGTCGTGCCCTTGGCGACGATCTCGCCGGTTGGTGCCACGATCACCGATCCGCCGTGCAGCCAGAAGCCATCTTCCTTGCCGGCCTTGGCCGTC
The DNA here is from genome assembly GCA_013205335.1 of Rhodospirillales bacterium. Taxonomy (GTDB): domain Bacteria; phylum Pseudomonadota; class Alphaproteobacteria; order Reyranellales; family Reyranellaceae; genus Reyranella. The sequence continues at coordinate 2,998 of JABMNB010000359.1, read as the reverse complement.
GCCACGACCCAGATGCCGTTCTGGTAGGCAGCTGCCTGCAAAGACAGCATGTGGTGGAACACGCGCAAATACGGCGGCTCATGCGGCGCGTACACGTTGTCGCTCGGCGTATTGTAGCCCAGCACCACCATCTCGGCGCCCTTCAGCGCCATGACGCGAAAGGTCTCCGGCCAGCGACGGTCGTTGCAGATGCACTGGCCGACGATCACCTCGTCCTTGAACATCTTCCAGACGTTGAAGCCGAGATTGCCGACCTCGAAGTACTTCTTCTCGAGATGCTGGTACGGCATCGTCGGGCGATGCTCGTCATGGCCGGGCAAATGGACCTTGCGATACTTGCCAATCAACCGTCCGTCCGGCCCCACCAGGATCGACGTGTTGAAATGATGCGTCGAGCCCTCTTCCTCGGTGCGCTCGGCATAGCCCAGATAGAAGCCAATGCCCTTCTCGCGCGCCAGTTCGAACAGCGGCAGCGTCTCGGGACTCGGCATCTGGTTCTCGTAGTACTTCTCGACCTCGTTCGGATCTTCCATCCAGTAGCGCGGAAAGAAGGTCGTCAGCGCAAGCTCGGGGAACACGATGAACTTGGAGCCGCGGCTGTCGGCCTCCTTCAACATCTCGATCATGCGCTTGACCACGCTCGCCCGGCTGTCGGCGAGATTGATCGGACCCAGTTGGGCGGAGGACACTTTCAGACGGCGAGACACGGCGAAACTCCCTTTCTTGTCATCCTGAGCGAAGCGAAGGATCTCACGCTTCGTAGAGACTCGATTTAACTCCTGCGAGGTCCTTCGCTTCGCTCAGGACGACAGTGAAATCAAAACAGCGGCTTCAGGCCGAAGCGCGACATGGCCTGCAGTTCGGGCGCGCTTTGGCCAATGGGCTTCGATGAGTCGGGTGAAGCGCAGGGCAGGAACTGGCCCGAGCCGCGCTCGGCGTTCAGCTTGCCGTCCTCGACGACGACGCGGCCGCGGCTCACCACGGTGATCGGCCAGCCCTTGAGCTGACGGCCCTCGTAGGGCGTGTAGCCGACATTGTCGTGCAGGTCCTTCCACGTGACCGTCACATCCTTGTCGGCATCCCAGATCGCGAAATCGGCGTCGGAGCCGACGGCGATCGTGCCCTTCTTCGGATAGAGGCCGTAGAGCTTGGCGTGATTGGTCGAGGTCAGCGCCACGAATTGCTGCAGCGTGATGCGCCCCTTCTGTACGCCCTCGGAGAACAGCATGGGCAGGCGGATCTCGATCCCGGGCACGCCGTTGGCCATCTCCTTGAAGGTCGTCTTGTCGCCCTTGGGGATCTTGCCGCCGGCATTGAACTGGTACGGCGCATGGTCCGACGAGAAGGTCTGGAACGTGCCGTCCTTCAGCGCTGCCCATACCGCTTCCTGTGCCGCCGAATCGCGCGGCGGCGGGCTGCAGCACCACATGGCTCCCTCGACGCCGGGCTTGTCCATGTCGTCGGCGGTCAGCGCGATGTACTGCGGGCAGGTCTCGCCGAAGATCTTCAGACCCTTCTTCTGCGCCTGACGCAGCGTCTCGATCGCCTCGATCTCCGACATGTGGACCAGCAGCAGCGGCGCATCGACCAGCCGCGCCAGCGAGATCGCGCGATTGGTCGCCTCGGCCTCGGCGATGCGGGCATGGGCGATGGCGTGGAACTTCGGCGCGCCATGGCCCTGGTCGACCAGGTGATGCGCCAGCCACTGGATCATGTCGTGGTTCTCGGCATGGACCATGACCAGCGCGCCGTCGCGCCGCGCCACGGCCAGGATGTCGAGGATCTGGTAGTCGCTGACCTTCATCGCGTCGTAGGTCATGTAGATCTTGAACGAGGTGTAGCCGTCCTTGATCAGCGCCGGCAGTTCCTGCCCCAGCGCCTGCGGCGTGGGATCGGTGACGATCAGGTGGAAGGCGTAATCGATCACCGCCTTGGGCGTCGCGGCCTCGTGATACTCGTTCACCACCTGCCGCAGCGACATGCCGCGATGCTGGGCCGCGAAAGGAATGATGGTGGTGGTCCCGCCGAACGCGGCAGAAACCGTGCCCGTATAAAAATCGTCGGCGCACATCACGCCCATGCCCGACTTCTGCTCGATATGGCAGTGGCTGTCGACGCCGCCCGGCAGGACGAACTTGCCACCGGCATCGATCTCGCGGGTGCCTTTGGCCTTGAGGTCGGGGCCAATCTCGACAATCCGGCCATCCTTGACGGCGATATCGCCCTCGGCCTGGCGCTCGGCGGTAACGATCTTGGCGTTGCGAACGATCAAATCGTAGTCGACCATGTCCCTACTCCGCTGCCTTCGCGAGACGACCCGTCGCCGCCAGACGCCGCTCGAGGCGCGCGATCATCCCGTCGAGTTCCGACTTGTCCGTCGCCGTCAGCGAAGAGCCCGGAGCGCGCTGCCTCGGGCTCTTGATGGCGCCGCGACGGAACAGCACTTCCTTGCGTAGCGCGAGCCCGATCGCCGGCTGCACCTCGTGTCGCACCAGCGGCAGATAGATGTCGAACAGGTCCTCCGCCTCCTCGGCCCTGCCCTTGGCGAAGAGTTCGTAAACCTGCACCAGCATTTCGGGCCAGGCGAAGCCGGTCATCGCACCGTCGGCGCCACGGCGCATCTCCTGCGGATAATAGAGGCCGCCATTGCCGACCAGGATCGAGACGCGGCGGCGGCCCGGCCTCTTCTCGCCCTCGCGGACCTTCGTGAGCTTGGCGAGGCCCGGCGCATCCTCGTGCTTCAGCATGACGAGCTGCCTGAAGTCGTCGACAAGTCGCTCGAACACGCTGACCGGCAGGTAGACACCGGTCGTCTGAGGATAATCCTGATAGACGACAGGAATGTCAGGGCCCAGCGCCTGGGGGATGTCCCGGCCTCTGTTGAAATTGTGAAGTAGGCGTTGCTCACCTTGAGCCTGTTAGGCTCGGGGTGTCGAATCCAACGAAGGAGAGCAACGCCGTGAAGAAGATTACCACATCAGCCGCCGGTGGTCCGGGG
>JABMNB010000358.1 GCA_013205335.1 Rhodospirillales bacterium | reverse complement strand
GTGCTCGTGCCCATGCTTCGAGACGCGCTCCTGCGGAGCGCTCCTCAGCATGAGGTTGGTTTTTGTGATCAGATCAAGCTCGAAAAAAGCTAGAAGCGGCGGCGCAGACGGCGCAGCGCGTCGGTCACGACCAGAATGTGGAAGGGCAGGATCGCCGCGAGATAGAGGCGGCCCAGCAGGTTGTGACAGCGCACGACCGTCGTGGCGATGAGCCTGTTGTCGGTGCGGCGCAGGAGCACCGACGCGCGGAAGTTGAGGTGGCGGTCGTCGGCGCCCAGCACGATCTCGTCGGCCGAGCGCGACAGGACGGGGAAGAAGGCAATGTGCTCGCCGGCCCCCAGGGCGTGCGAGGCTTTCACGCCGAACAGCGTCATCACCCGATTGCGGATCGCCAGCAGGATCTTGAACCACACGGGCGGATCGGCGAACAGGAGCGTGGCGAGGGCGTCGACGTCGGCGGGCGCTTCCGGCGGCAAGGTGACGGCGAAGCTGTCGGCCAGGCTGGCGCCGGCATACCAGTCACTGAGGCGGCTCTCGGCGGGCAGGGCGATACGGCTCATAGGGTCGATATGGTCAACGGACCCCGAGGGGTCACTGGAATGCTCGATGACGGGGTATTTTTTTACGTAAACCCATTCCGCATCTCGGCGCGGTCAATCGCCAGACGATTTATCGGCGCTTGTCCGACGCGGGCTCGTGGCTAAACTCCGTCCAAATCTGAAACGCCCGCACAGGAGGGACACATGGACCTCGCTTTCACGCCTGAAGAACAGAAATTCGCCAACGAGGTGCGCGCCTTCGTGCGTGCCAATCTGCCGGCCGACGTGCGCGACAAGGTGAAGAACGGCAAGCACCTGATCCGCGACGACTACATGCGCTGGCAGCAGGCGCTCGGGAAGAAGGGCTGGCTGGTCTACACTTGGCCGAAGAAGCATGGCGGCCCAGGCTTCACGCCGGCCCAGCGCTACATCTTCGAGAACATCTGCGCCGAGGAATATGCGCCGGGCATCATCCCGTTCGGCACCAAGATGGTCGGGCCGGTGATCTACACGTTCGGCACCGAGGCGCAGAAGGAGAATTACCTTCCGGCGATCCGCGAGAGCACCGTGTGGTGGTGCCAGGGCTATTCCGAGCCGGGCTCGGGCTCCGACCTCGCCTCGCTGCGCACCAAGGCGGAGAAGGACGGCGACCATTACATCGTGAACGGGTCGAAGACCTGGAACACGATGGGCCACTGGGCCGACTGGATCTTCTGCCTCGTGCGCACCGATTCGAAGTCCAAGCCGCAGGAAGGCATTTCGTTCCTGCTGATCGACATGAAGACGCCCGGCATCACGGTAAAGCCGATCATCATGGCCGATGGCGGGCACGAGGTGAACGAGGTGTTCTTCGACAACGTCAAGGTCCCGGTCGAGAACCTGGTCGGCAAGGAGAACGAGGGCTGGACCTGCGCCAAGTTCCTGCTGGCCAACGAGCGGCTGGGCATTGCGGCCGTACCGCAGTCCAAGCGCGGCGTCGAGGCGCTGAAGGACATCGCCCGCGTCGAGCAGGACAATGGTCGCCCGCTGATCGAGAACCAGAGCTTCGCCGAGAAGATCGCCGATCTCGAAATCCAGGTGACGGCGCTCGAGTTCACCGAGCTGCGCGTGCTGTCGCAGATGGCGCAGGGCGGCCAGCCTGGTGCCGAAGTTTCCGGCCTCAAGATCCGCGGCTCGGAGATCCAGCAGCGCATCACCGAACTCACGATGGAAGCGGTCGGCGAGTATTCCGCGCCCTACCTGCCGGGCCTGCTGTGGCAGGGCACCAACGAGGAGCCGGTCGGTCCGGAATACGCCCACCTCGCCGCGCCGCGCTATTTCAACACGCGCAAGACCACGATCTACGGCGGCAGCAACGAGATCCAGAAGGGGATCATCAGCAAGATGGTGTTGGGGCTCTAGATGGATCTGTCGCTCAAGCCGGAACACAAGGCGTTCACCGACGAGGTGCGGGCGTTCGCGCACGAGAACCTCTCGCCCGCGACCCGCGAGAAGACCTTCTCGGGCAAGCACTACGATCGCGACGACCACATCGTGTGGCAGAAGGCGCTCGGGAAGAAGGGCTGGCTCGCCTACACCTGGCCGAAGAAGTATGGCGGTCCGGGCTGGGACGTGACGCAGCGCTTCCTGTTCGAGAACGTGCTGGCGGAAGAGGGCGCGCCGCGCATCCTGCCGTTCGGCCCGAAGATGGTCGGGCCGGTGATCTACACCTTCGGCACCGAGGCGCAGAAGGAGCGCTTCCTGCCGGGCATCCGCAGTTCCGAAGTCTCCTGGTGCCAGGGCTATTCCGAGCCGGGCGCCGGCTCCGACCTCGCCAACCTGCGCACGCGCGCGGTTCGTGAAGGCGACCACTACATCGTGAACGGCCAGAAGACCTGGACCTCGTTCGCCCACTGGGGCGACTGGATCTTCTGCCTGGTGCGCACCAACACCGAGGTGAAGGCGCAGGAAGGAATCTCCTTCCTGCTGATCGACATGAAGACGCCGGGCGTCACCGTACGGCCGATCATCATGACCGACGGCGCCCATCACGTGAACGACGTGTTTCTCGACAACGTGAAGGTCCCGGTCGAGAACCTGATCGGCAAGGAGAACGAGGGCTGGACCTGCGCCAAGTTCCTGCTGGCCAACGAGCGGCTGGGCATCGCCGATGTCCCGTCCTCCAAGCGCGGCGTCTCGATGCTGCGCCAGATCGCCCGCGCCGAGCCGCTGGATGGCGGCACCCTGGCCGACGATCGGGCGTTCACGGCCCAGATCGCCGACATCGACCTGCAGGTCCAGGCGCTGGAGATGAGCGAGCTGCGCGTGCTCTCGGCCATGGCCCAGGGCGGCGCCCCGGGAGCGGAGGTCTCGACGCTGAAGGTGCGCGGCTCGGAAATCCAGCAGCGCATCGCCGAGCTCGCCATGGAGGCGGTGGGCGAATACGCCCAGCCCTATCAGCCCGGCATGCTGTTCCACGACACGAACGAGACGCCGGTTGGACCCGACCACGCCCCGCCGGCCGCGCCGCGCTATTTCAACATGCGCAAGACCAGCATTTACGGCGGCAGCACGGAGATTCAGAAGAACATCGTCTCGAAGATGGTGCTGGGCCTCTGACCGGGGCTATAACCGCGTCCAAGAATTCCGGAGGAGAAACATGGATCTGTCCCTTTCCGACGAACAGAAGCAGCTGCAGGAATCGGCCGAGCGCTTCGCACGAGAGAAGTACACGTTCGACAACCGCCGCAAGATCGTGGCGACCGAGCGCGGCTGGCTGCCGGAAAACTGGGCGCAGTTCGCCGAGCTCGGCTGGCTCGGCATGGCCTTTTCCGAAGAGGATGGCGGCTACGGCGGCGGTCCGATCGAGACGATGATCGTCATGGAGCAGTTCGGCAAAGGCCTGGTCCTCGAGCCGTTCATGCCGACGGTCGTGCTGGGCGGCGGCATGATCGCCCGCGCCGGCTCCGCGGCCCAGAAGGCGGCGCTGCTGGCGCCGATGATCGAGGGCAAGAAGCAGTTCGCCTTCGCCTGGCTGGAGCGCCAGAGCCGCTACAACCTGGCCGATATCTCGCTCAAGGCGACCAAGGAAGGCACCGGCTGGTCGCTCTCCGGCCACAAGGGCGTCGTCTACAACGCGGCCTCGGCCGACGACGTCATCGTGCTGGCCCGCACCGCCGGGTCGGCGCGCGAGCCCAAGGGCCTGACGCTGTTCGTGGTCGACGCCAAGGCGAAGGGTCTCTCGCGCCGCGACTACCCGACCCAGGATGCGCTGCGCGCCTCCGAACTCACGTTCGACAAGGTCTCGGTCGGCGCCGACGCGGTGCTGGGCCAGGTCGATGACGCTTTCCCGGTGGTGGAAGAAGCGGTCGACCGCGCCATCGTGGCGATGTGCGCCGAGGCCACCGGCTGCATGGACGCGATCAACGCGGCCACGCTCGAGTACATCAAGACCCGCAAGCAGTTCGGCGTGGCGATCGGCAAGTTCCAGGTGCTGCAGCACCGCATGGTCGACTGCTTCACCAATGCGCAGGAAGCGCGCTCGATGACCCTCATGGCCTCGCTCAAGATCGACGACAAGGATCCGACGGTGCGCGCCAAGGCGGCGTCCGGCGCCAAGGTCCAGATCGGCAAGTCGGGCAAGTTCTGCGGCCAGAGCGCGGTGCAGATGCATGGCGGCATGGGCATCACGGACGAGATGTCGGTCAGCCATTACTTCAAGCGGCTGACGATGATCGACCTGATGTTCGGCAACCAGCAGCATCACCTGACGCGCTACAGCAACCTCGCGATGGCGGCTTAGCGCATTCACATGCGCCGGCGGGCGGCAGCGCCTTCTCGCGTTTTCGCCGACTTCGGCGAAAACGCTGTGGCGCGAGAGCCCGCGCCCCGCAGAAAGAGTAAGGACGCGCCACAGGGGTGGCGCGCCCGCAGCACATGAATGCGATCGTCGACATCATCGTGCCGGTGTTCGGCATGGTGCTGGTCGGCTGGTTGATCGGCCGCAGCAAGCTCCTCAGTCCGGAGGGCTTGCGCGGCTTCACCGCCGTTACCTTCTACGTGCTGTTCCCCGCGCTGCTGTTCCGTTCCATGGCCAGGGTGCGGCTGGACTCGCTCGAGCCGCAGATCCTGCTCGCCTTCTTCAGCGGCGTGGCGGTGCTCTACGGCGCGCTCATGGTGATCGGCCGGATGCAGGGGCTGCGGCTGGGCGACCGCGCCATGTTTGCCCTGAGCGGTTCCTTCTCCAACGGCGTCGGCATCGGTATCCCGTTCATCAGCTACGGTTTCGGCGAGCAGGGGCTGGTGCCGCTGCTGATGATCATCAGCGTGCATTCGCTGATCCTGCTCACCTTCACCTGCTTCCTGATGGAGATCGACGGGGCCGCAGGGCGGCGCAGCAATCTGCTGAAGCGCCTGGGCGGTGCGGGGCTCTCCATGCTGAAACACCCGGTGATCCCGGCGATCTTCGCGGGCCTCCTGTGGGGCGAAATCACGACACACGTTCCCGGGATCGCGACGCCGGCGGTGATAGACCGCATCCTGCAGGCCCTTGCAGCGGCGGCGCCGCCCTGCGGCCTGATCATGGTTGGCGCCTCGCTCGCCCATGTCGGCCTGAAGGGCCACTGGCAGTCGGCGGCAGTGGCTTCGTGCTTCAAGCTCGCGCTGCTGCCGGTGCTGGTCTGGACGATCGGCCGCTACGTCTTCCCGCTCGATCCGCTGTGGCTCACCGTGGCGACCCTGAACGCCGCCCTTCCGGCCGGCGCCAACGTCTACCTGATCGCTCAAATGTACGGGATCGGGGTCGCCCGCGCGACCAACGCGGTCGTGATCTCGACCGCCGCCAGCGTCTTCACGCTTTCCGCAGCGCTGTTGTTGCTCGGGGTGCAGGCGCGATAATCTGGGGACCGGAGGTTGGCCATGACGTACGAGACGGTTCAGGTGCGCGAGCTCGAGGGCGGCTGCGGCGCCGAGGTGCTGGGACTCGATCTCAAGTCGATGAGCAATCGCCAGTGGGACGAGGTGCAGCGCGCCTTCGTCGACCATGGCGTGATCTTCTTCCGTGACCAGGAGCTGACGCCCGAGCAGCACATCGAATTCGCGCAGCGCTGGGGCCAGATCGACATCAACCGCTACTTCACGCCGGTGGCCGGCTATCCGCAGATCGCCGAGGTACGCAAGGAGCCGCAGCAGCAGAAGAACATCGGCGAACGCTGGCACACCGATCACACCTACGACCAGATCCCCGCCATGGGCTCGATCCTGGTGGCGCGCGAGCTGCCGTCGAAGGGCGGCGACACGCTGTTCTCCGACGTCTATCGCGCCTTCGAGACGCTGTCTGAAGGGCTCAAGCAGACGTTGCGCGGGCTCAATGCCGTGCACTCGTCGGCACACCGTTTCGGCGCTGCGGCGCGCAAGGCCAGCGGCAGCGACCACGTGTTCCACAATGCCGACCAGATCGGCGACGTGCTGCATCCGGTGGTGATCCGACATCCGCTGAGCGGCCGCGAGGCGCTCTACGTCAATCCGGATTTCACGCTGCACTTCGAGGGCTGGAGCATCGAGGACAGCAACCCGCTGCTGGAGCACCTCTACGCGCACGTCACGCGGGGTGACTTCACCAGCCGCTTCCAGTGGCGCGACGGCTCGATCGCCTTCTGGGACAACCGCGCCACCTGGCACAGCGCCCAGAACGACTACCAGGGCGAGCGGCGGTTGATGCACCGCATCACCGTCGCCGGCTGCGCGTTGCAGGCGGCGACGGCTTCGTCGGTCTGAGAGCCTACTGCTTCAGGCGGATGGTCATCGCGGCGATGCCGGTCGCCAGGTTGTAGCCGGCATCCTTCACGACGCCCGAGGCCAGCATGCCGATCTCGGCGTTCGGACCGCCATAGATCCAGTTGCCGCCGGCCTGGTTGCCCGCCGCGACCGTGCCCTGCTCGCCGACATAGGTGCCGCCGATCTGCGTCGGGGCGCGATCCGAGCCCAGCGAATAGACGCGCCAGATCGTGTGCACGGCCTTGGTGTAGCCGATGTCGATGCCGACCTTGTCGATCGTGCCGGAATAATGTGCCGTCGACACGCCGTCCTTGCCGAGGAACACGCAGTCGAGCGGCTTGGCCGAGCCCAGGACGTAGCCCGTGCTGCCGCCGACATTGCAGGTCAGCGAGCCGATGTAGATACGGGAATTGGCGTTGGTGGTGTTGAGCTGCTGCGCGGTCGATTGCTGCATGCTGCAGGCGCCGGTCGAGAGGGCGAGGGCGGCCATCGCGGCCGCCATGACGACGTTCTTCATAGACACTCCTTGAGGGGGGAAGGCCACCCACTGGGGCGCCCGTCCAGGGGACAGCCCTTACGATGTCGCGCCGGCGCTGAAAAGGGATGGGCGCTTCATTCGCCGTGTTGTCGGAGTTCAAAGCAAAAAACATTCCGTCGTCTCGACCGGAGCCGGGCGCAGCGAGGCGGAGTGGAGAGACCTTTTTCCCACTAAAAGCCCGCTAATCGTCGAGAAAAGGTCTCTCCGCTTCGCGCCTTCGGCGCTTCGGTCGAGACGACAGGTTAGGTGCCCGTCATCACCGCTTCCTGGTCCTCGGGCGCGTAGAAGAAGTCTCCGGGCCTGAAATCGTGGCCGAGGTCGCCCAGCAGGCGGCGCTGGCGCGGCGTGCAGCGCTCCAGCAGCCCGGCGTAGGGCCCGCTGAAATCGTAGGCGCGCATGAACATCTGGCAGTAGTTGTAGAGCAGCGTCTTGCGCGCCTTGCCGGAATGGTTGGGCGACGGCCCGTGCCACAGCGCATGCGGGAAGACATAGGCGTCTCCCGCCTTGCCCAGCAGCGGCACCGCGCCCGGCATGTGCGGATGGGGCAGGCGCTCAGGCTTCTCGGGGAAGAGCCGCAGATGACTGCCGGGGAACACGGTGAAGTTGCCGCTGTCGGGCGCGGTCACGTCGGTCAGCAGGTACATGACCTTCACGGCGAGCGGCCGGCTGGTCTCGCTGACGCGGATGGATTTCTGGGCCTGTCCGCCGTCGGTGTGGATGTAGCCCGGGAACGTGTCGGTCGAGGCGCGCACGATCGCCTGGCTCATCGAGAACTGGATGTAGGGGCCCATCAGGTCGAGGATCAGGTCGAAGATCCGCGGCCGGTCGATCAGATCGATGAAGGCCTGGTGGCAGGGCAGCAGGTCGCGCCGGTCCATGAACCCGTCCTTGTTCTGGTCGGGCAGCTTCCAGTCATAGTGGCCGCGCGGCAGGGCGCCCGGCGCGGGCTCATAGCCCGGCTCGGTGCGTACCTTGTCGTCGAGCAGTTTCGAAAAGAAATCCACTTCGGCCGGCGACAACGCGCCTTCGATCTGCAGGTAGCCGTCGACGGCCCACTGCTCGCGTTGTGCCTCGGTGAGCGTGCGCGTGGTGTTGGCCAGCATGCGTTCCTCCCTGGAAGCTTGCCGGCACCTTAGCGCGCACCGCCGCCCGTGTCGGCGGCGGTCTATCGCATCGCGGACTGAGGAGCTGCCGGCGTGACCCTACCGCGAATCGCGCTTCGCCTGGGCCTTCGCCACCTGGCTGCGGACGCTGCCGCGCACCGACCGCGGCACGTGGTTCTCCACCTCGACACGCGCCTTGCCGCGAACGACCTTGGCGGGGCCACCGGTCTTCGCCGGCGGCCTGGCCGTCTTGGCCTTCTGCTTCAGCGCCAGCGCCTTCTTCGCGCTCTCGACCAGTGCCGCCTTCGCCTTGACGCTGCCTCGGCGGGCGGTCTCGGCGTCGAGACGGGCAAGTGCCTCGGTCAGGATGGTGAGCTTGAGCCGCGATCCATCGTCGGCCTTCGGCGGCGTCGCGCCGCGCGGCGTGGCCTTGCCGCGCAGCTCGCGGCGCTGCCGCTCGGCCATCGTCCTCGCCCGGTCGCGCTTGGTGCGCAGGCGCTTCACCAGGCTGGAGAGTTGGGCGTCGGTCAGCGACTTCACAGCTCGCGCGCCCGACATGTCCACCAATTCGCGTTCGTCCGCGCTGAGCGCCCGCAGTTCCTGCTTCTTCGTGATTGCCATCTTCGATCTCCTGGAAGGGAGGACATCCTTGCCAATCAAAGTTGCGCGCGTCTACCCCAGTGCCTGCCAGAGCAGCGCGACGCCCGACACGGCCATCACGATGTCGAGCATGTACTGGAAGGCGGCGACGCTCAGACGTTCGACGATCAGGCGCGCGAGATAGGTGCCGGCCATCACCGAGGAGCCGGTGATCAGTCCCTTGATCAAGATGTCAGTCGGCAGCGCGCCGAGCGCCTGGAAGGTGACGGCCTTGCTGATGTAGAGCGCGAGCGAGCCCGTGGCTTCGGTGGCGATGAAGGCGCCCTTGACGAGTCCGTGCGCGGCGAAGGCCGGCACGCTGAGCGGCCCGGTCGAGACCACGATGCCGGTCAGGAAGCCGATCACGATGCCGGCCATGAACATGCCGCTGTAGCCCAGCACGATGTTGCGGCGGGCGAGCCAGCGGCGGCCCGGGATCATCGCCAGGAAGAACACGCCGAGCGCGATCTCGACGGTGTTCTCGGGGAGCGCCAGCAAGGTGCGGGCGCCCAGCGCCGCCGCGGGTATGCCGCCCAGCGCATAGGCCGCCGAGGCGCGCCAGTCGATGTGGCGCCACCAGGCGGTGATCTTGGCGAAGTTCGACATCAGCGCGACGACCGCCATGATCGGCACCGCCTCGCGCGGCCCGAAGACGAGCACCAGTACGGGCAGCAGGATAACCGTCGCGCCGGTGCCGACGACACCGCTCACCGTGCCGGCGATGAAGCCGACGAACAGGACGAGGGCGTAGCTCAGCATGTCGCTCATCCCGCTTTATCCGCCCCGTTCAACGGGGACGAAAGATGCGAGGGCAAAGGTCGGGGTCGCTCTAGTACCCGATGTTCGGCCGCAGCCACTTCTCCGCCTGCTCGACCGGGACGCCGCGGCGCTTGGCGTAGTCCGCGACCTGGTCCTTGCCGATGCGGGCGACGCCGAAGTACTGCGCGTCGGGATGGGCGAAATAGTAGCCCGAGACCGCCGAGGTCGGGATCATCGCGAAGCTCTCGGTGAGCTGGATGCCGGCGTTCTGGCCGGCGTTCAGCAGCCGGAACAGTTCGGGTTTCTGGCTGTGGTCGGGGCAGGCGGGATAGCCCGGCGCCGGCCGGATGCCGCGATACTTCTCGCGCGTCAGCTCGTCGTTGGTCAGGGCCTCGTCGGGCGCGTAGCCCCACAGGGTCTTGCGCACGCGCTCGTGCAGGCGCTCGGCGAAAGCCTCCGCGAGACGGTCGGCCAGCGCCTTCAGCAGGATGTCCGAATAGTCGTCATGGTCGGCCTTGAAGCGCGCGAGATGCGCCTCGATGCCGTGGCCCGCCGTCACGGCGAAGCCGCCGATCCAGTCGGCCTCGGGCGAGATGAAGTCGGCCAGGCACATGTTGGCGCGCGGGCGGCGCTTCTCGATCTGCTGGCGCAGGAAATACAGGCGCGAAATTTCCTTGGTGCGCGTGTCGTCGCTGTAGAGCACGACGTCGTCGCCCTCGCGGCGGCACGGCCAGAAGGTGATCGCGCCCTTCGCCGTGAGCCATTTTTCGCGCACGATCAGGTCGAGCATCTTGCGCGCGTCGGCGTAGAGCTTCTTCGCGCTGTCGCCGACCACGGGATCCTCGAGGATGGCCGGATAGTTGCCGGCCAGCTCCCAGGCGCGGAAGAACGGCGTCCAGTCGATGCGCTCGACCAGCTCGTGCAGCGGGTATTCCGCGAAAACGCGCGTGCCGGTCACTGCCGGCTTCGGCGGTGTGTAGGCCTGCCAGTCGATCTTGAAGTCGTTGGCGCGCGCCGCCTCGAGCGGGACCACCTTTTCCTTGGTGCCGCCCGCGCGCTCGACGCGGATCGCCTCGTACTCGGCCGCAACCTTGATCGCGAAATCCGCGGCCTGCGAACCCGACTCCGAGACCAGCGCCGAGCAGACGCCGACGGCGCGCGAGGCATCGAGCACATGCACGGTCGTGCCGGCGTAGCGCGGCGCGATGCGCAGCGCGGTGTGGACCTTGGAGGTCGTGGCGCCGCCGATCAGCAGCGGCAGGTTCATGCCCTGTCGCGTCATCTCCTCGGCCACCGTCACCATCTCGTCGAGCGAGGGCGTGATCAGGCCCGACAGGCCGATGATGTCGGCCTTGTTGTCGTTGGCGCTCTTCAGGATGTCCTGGAACGGCACCATGACGCCGAGGTCGATGACCTCGAAGTTGTTGCACTGCAGGACCACGCCCACGATGTTCTTGCCGATATCGTGGACGTCGCCCTTGACCGTCGCCATGACGATCTTGCCCTTGGGCCGCGAGCCCGCCGTTTTCTGCGCCTCGATGTAGGGCAGCAGGTGCGCCACCGCCTTCTTCATGACGCGCGCGCTCTTGACGACCTGGGGCAGGAACATCTTGCCGGCCCCGAAGAGGTCGCCGACCACGTTCATGCCGGCCATCAGCGGGCCCTCGATCACCTCGATCGGCCGCGCGATCTGCAGACGTGCTTCCTCGGTGTCGGCGACGACGAACTGGTCCATGCCCTTGACCAGCGCGTGCTCCAGCCGCTTCTCGACCGGCCAGCTGCGCCACTCGGCGTCCTGTGTCTCGGCGACCTCGCCGGTGCCCTTGTACTTGGGTGCAAGCTCGAGCAACCGCTCGGTGGCGTTCGGATTGCGGTTGAGGATGACGTCCTCGCAGGCGTCGCGGAGTTCCTGCGGGATCTGATCGTAGACCTCGAGCTGACCGGCATTGACGATGCCCATGTCCATGCCCGCCTGGATGGCATAGTAGAGGAACACCGAGTGCATCGCCTTGCGCACCGGCTCGTTGCCGCGGAAGGCGAAGGACAGGTTGGAGACGCCGCCGGAAATCTTGGCGGCGGGGCAGCGCTTCTTGATCTCGCGCGTCGCTTCGATGAAGTCGACGCCGTAGTTGTTGTGCTCCTCGATGCCGGTCGCCACGGCAAAGACGTTGGGATCGAAGATGATGTCCTCGGCCGGGAAGCCCACCTTGTTCACCAGGATGTCGTAGGCGCGGGCGCAGATCTCGACCTTGCGCTCCTTGGTGTCGGCCTGGCCCTTCTCGTCGAACGCCATCACCACGACCGCGGCGCCGTAGCGGCGGACCTTGCGGGCCTGCGCGATGAAGGGCTCGATGCCCTCCTTCATGGAGATCGAGTTCACGATCGGCTTGCCGGCGACGCACTTGAGGCCGGCCTCGATCACGCTCCACTTCGAGCTGTCGATCATGATCGGCACGCGGGCGATGTCGGGCTCGGCGGCGATCAGCTTCAGGAACGTGTCCATGGCCAGCTCGGCGTCAAGCAGGCCCTCGTCCATGTTGATGTCGATGATCTGCGCACCGCTGTCGACCTGCTGGCGCGCGACCTCGACGGCGGCGGTGTAGTCGCCCTCGAGGATCAGCTTCTTGAAGCGGGCCGAGCCGGTGACGTTGGTGCGCTCGCCGATGTTGATGAACATTGCGCGCGAGGCGGGCTTGCTGTCGGTATCGATATCCTGAGCCATTAGAAAAAACTCGCCGGTTCCATGCCACTGAGACGCAACGCCGGTGGCAGGACGTGCCACGTGCGCGGGGTGATGCCCTTGACCGCCTCGGCGATCGCCCTGATGTGGCCGGGCGTGGTGCCGCAGCAGCCGCCGACCACGTTCAGCCAGCCGTTCTGCGCCCAGCCCCTGACCAGCTTGGCGGTCATTTCCGGCGGCTCGTCGTAGGCGCCGAGTTCGTTCGGAAGACCGGCATTGGGATAGACGCAAAGCATGCTGTCGACCTGCGGATTCAGCGCCTGCACGTAGGGATGAAGCTCGGTCGCGCCGAAGCTGCAGTTGAGGCCCATGGTGATCGGCTTGGCATGACGCACCGAATGCCAGAAGGCCTCGACCGTCTGGCCCGAGAGGTTGCGGCCGGCCAGATCGGTCAGGGTCATCGAGACCATCACCGGGAGGATCTCGCCACGCGCCTCGCCGGCCTCGTCGGCGGCGACCAGCGCCGCCTTGGCGTTCAGCGTGTCGAACACGGTCTCGACCAGGATGAAGTCGACGCCGCCGTCGAGCAGCCCGTCGATCTGCTCGCGATACATGTCCTTCACCTCGTCGAAGGTGACGGCACGGAAGCCGGGATCGCTCACCTTCGGCGACACCGAAAGCGTCTTGTTGGTCGGTCCCAGCGCCCCCGCGACGAAGCGCGGCTTGGACGGATCGCGCGCCGTGGCGGCGTCGGCGCAGGCGCGCGTCAGCTTCGCGGCGGCGATGTTGATCTCGCGCGCCATGCCGGTGATGCCGTAGTCGGACAGGCTGATCGAGTTCGAGTTGAACGTGTTGGTCGCCACGATGTCGGCGCCGGCGTCGAGATAGGCGTTGCAGATCTCGCCCACCACGTCGGGACGCGTCAGGTTCAGAAGGTCGTTGTTGCCCTTCTGGTCGTGGTTGAAGGTGCGGCCGCCGCGGAAGCCTTCCTCGTCGAGCTTGTAGCTCTGGATCATCGAGCCGTAGGGCCCGTCCTTCACCAGGATGCGCTCGGCGCCGATGTCGCGGAGCTGCTGGGCCTTTTCCTCGCGAGTCATCTCTCGGCGGATCATTTGGGACGCACTCCCAGGAGATGGCAGATCGCAAAGGTGAGATCGGCGCGATTGAGTGTGTAGAAGTGGAACTGCTCGACGCCCTCGTCGTGCAGGCGGCGGCAGAGGTCGCCCGCCACCGTGGCGGCGATCATGCGCCGCGTCTCGAGATCGTCGTCGAGGCCTTTGAACATGTCGGCGAACCACGGCGGTACCTTGGAACCGCAGAGGCCGGCAATGCGCGTCACCGACTGGAAATTCGACACCGGCATGATGCCGGGCACGATCGGCACGTTGATGCCCGTCGCAGCGGCGCGGTCTCGGAAGCGCAGGAAATCATCGGCCTCGAAGAAGAACTGGGTGATGCAGCGGTCGGCGCCGGCATCGACCTTGGCCTTCAGGTTCTCGAGGTCGGCCCGTTCATCTGCGGACGCCGGATGCTTCTCGGGGTAGCCCGCGACGCTGATCTGGAAGTTGCCGATCTTCTTCAGGCCGGCGACCAGATCCGCGGCGTTGCAATAGCCGTCGGGATGGGGCGTGTATTCGCCGCCCATGCCGCCCGGCGGGTCGCCGCGCAGCGCCACGATGTGGCGGATGCCGGCATCCCAGTAGGCGCGGGCGATGTCGTCGATCTCGCCCCTGGTCGCGGCGACGCAGGTGAGATGCGCGGCGGCGTCGATGCCGGTCTCCTTCTTGAGGCGCTCGACCGTGTCGTGGGTGCGCTGACGCGTCGAGCCGCCGGCGCCGTAGGTCACCGAGAAGAACGACGGGTGCAGCGGCGTGAGGCGGTTCACCGTCTCCCACAGCGTGCGCTCGGCAGCCTCGGTGCGGGGCGGCGAGAATTCGAACGATACGTCGAGGCGCTGCGGCGTGCGAGCGGGGAACTCGGTGGGTGTCGCGCTCCCCGCGGAACTCAGGGGATTGCCGATCGGACCGGTATCGGGGCTCATCGTGAAACTCCAAGGGTGGAAAGGGCGGCAGGGGGCCGGGCAGTGGCGAGAGCCGGCAGCTCGCGCTCGCCGCGCCAGATGCCCGTCATCAGGCGGCGGCCGGGAAAGTGGATGGGCTCCAGCGGATTGAGGCCGGCGCTGCGCAGCCAGCCCTGCACCTGATTGTCGGCAAAACCCAGATGGACGTGGGCATGTTCGCGTTTCAGCTCGACGAGATCGTGCGGCGAGAAGTCGACCACCAGCACCGAGCCGCCGGGCTTGACCACGCGTGCAGCCTCCGCGAGGGCCGCGGCAGGATCGTCGGCGTAGTGCAGCACGTGATGAATGGTGACGACGTCGAACCAGTCCGACTCGAAGGGCAGGGCGTACATGTCGCCCTGGCGTATGTCTGCGTTGTCGATGCCGGCGCGGGCCAGGTTGGCGCGGGCCAGCGCCAGCATCTCGCGGCTCTGGTCGACGCCGATCGCCTGTTCGACCTTGGGGGCCAGCACTTCGAGCAGCCGGCCGGTGCCGGTGCCGATGTCGAGGAGCCGGCGGGCGCCGATCGGAAGGTGGTGGGCGAGTGCCCGCTCGATCTCGCGGTCGGCGACGTGCAGCGCGCGAAGCTCGTCCCAGCGCTGGGCGTTGTCGCGGAAGAAGCGGGCGGCGGCCGTCTGACGGCGCTGCTGGACCGCGTCCAGCCGGGCGCGGTCGGTGGCGATGCGGGGATTCTTGGGATCGAGACGGCGCACGAACTCGCGCACCAGCGCCGCATCTTCGCCACCGGCGGTCAGGCGGAAGCGGGTGAACTGGGCCTCGCGGAACCGCTCCAGGAGACCGGCTTCGACCAGCAGTTTCAGGTGCCGGGAGACGCGGGGCTGGCTCTGGCCCAGCACGTTCACGTAGTCGCTGACGGTCAGGTCCTCGCGAGCCGCCAAGCCCAGGATGCGCAGCCTGGTGTCCTCCGCGGCGGCCCGGAGGAGGGTGAGGAGATGATCCATGGGAACAATGATATAAGCATATCTTTATGTATGCAATACCCATCGACAGGGTAAATTGCTGAAACAAAAGATGCCGCGAGCCGTGAAGCCCATGCCCATAATCGCTTCAAACTATTGCTTCGGTATGCGACACTCCGGTCCAGTGCGGCGATTGAACGTCGCGTCACGTGTTTGTGGCCCGGCGCTTCCGGGCCAGCGAGATGGATCCGGGGTCGGCGTTGATGATCGGTGTGAAGAGAACCATTGGTGCAAGCATCCGCCGCTCGGTTGTCGCGGTCGCCCTCGCCGGGACGGTGCTCGGCGGCTGTGCCACCAAGGATACCGGTGCCGCAGAGGTCTGGGATCCGCTGGAAACCCCGAACCGGTTCATCTTCTCGATCAACCGCGTCGTCGACATCATCGCGCTCCGCCCGCTGGCGGTCATGTACCGCGACCTGACGCCCGAGCGGGCGCAGACCGGCGTACGCAACCTGCTCGACAATCTCGGGGAGCCGGTGACGGCCATCAACGAGATATTCCAGGGCGAGCCCAGTCGCGCCGCCACGACCATGGCGCGCTTTCTCGTCAATTCGACGATCGGCGTGGCCGGCCTGTTCGACGTGGCGACGAGCTTCGGGCTCGAGCGCACCAAGGAGGATTTCGGCAAGACGATCGGCCTGTGGGCGGGCGTCGAGCCGGAGAATGGCGGCTTCTATCTCATGCTGCCGGGGATCGGTCCGTCGAATGCCCGCGACGGCACCGGCCTGATGATGGACTATCTGGTCGATCCTTTCCGCATCCTGACGTTCAACCTGGCCGTCGACTGGGATTACTACCAGTTCGCCCGCTACGGCATGAACGCCGTCGACTACCGCTCGCGCACCATCTTCGCGCTCGACGACCTCGAGAAGAACAGCCTCGATTATTACGCGGCCCTGCGCTCCGCCTACACCCAGAACCGCGCCGACCAGATCCGTCAGAAGCGCGAGAAGACCGATACGCGCAGCGAACTGGAGCGTCGCGACACCCTGGCTCTGGTTCGCTAGCGCAACGCGCCCGGCAGCGGGTGCGTTGATCCGGCGTCCGGCCCAATAACCCAATCCCCAAACTGTCACAGGAGTGCACGGTGTCGATGCTCGCCTCTCGTCGTGTCGCGTTCCACCTTGCTGCCGCTGCCGCGGTGTCCATCGCCCTCCCGGGTATCGGGACCGCGGTTGCCGCCGATCCCGTCCAGCTCGTGCAGACAACGGCACAGCAGGTCATCGACATCGTGAAGACCAAGACCGGCGCCGACCGGCAGGCCGCGATCCTTGCCGTCCTCCAGGCCAACTTCGACATGCCGGCGATGGGGCGCTCGGCGCTGGGCACCCACTGGAACCAGGCGACCGAGAGCGAGCGCGCGCGTTTTCTCAAGGCCGTCGCCACGGCGGAGGCGAAGGCCTACAGCGAGCGTTTCGGCCAGTACGGCGGCCAGACCCTGACCGTCGGCAAGGTGACGCCGCGCGCCAACGGCGTGTCGATCGTCGACAGCCGGCTGAACCAGACGACCGGGCAGCCAATCAAGCTGGAATGGGAGGTCCGCAACGACCGCATCGCCGACGTCAAGGTCGAGGGCGTCAGCATGGTCATGACCAGACGTTCGGATTTCAATTCCTACATCCAGAACAACGGCGGCAAGGTCGAGCCGCTGGTCAAGGAACTGGAAGCCCGGGCTGCCCGGTAGCCCGATTGCACCCCTGAGGCTCCCGGCGTAGTCTTCCCGCAGGGGAGGCGTTTCGAGCGCTCCGTGGGCGTCGCAGGGGACGGAAACGGAGCGGAGGAGAGCGCCATGGACAGGGCAGTTGCCAAGAACCCGACCGAGTCGAGATCTGCCGATCTCAGGTCCGTCGACCCGGTCTGGGAGCGTATTCGCGAAGCGGCTCAGTCGGCCGCCGCCGCCGAACCCGTGCTGGCCGGAACGCTGCATGCCACGATCCTCAGCCAGCCGCGCTTCGAGAGCGCGCTGAGCTATCACCTGGCGCGGCTCGTCGGCACGACCGAGGTTCCCGCCGCCCTGATCCGCCAGACCTTCGACGAGGCCTTCGCCGCCGATCCGGGCATCGGCCTCGCCGCACGCGCCGACATCGTGGCGGTCACCGACCGCGACCCCGCGTGCACGTCCCATCTCGATCCGCTGCTCTGGTTCAAGGGCTATCACGCGCTGCAGACCTACCGGGCCGCCCATTGGCTGTGGGGGCAGGGCCGCCGGTCGCTCGCCCACTTCCTGCAAAGCCGCTCGAGTTCGCTGTTCGCCCTCGACATCCATCCCGGCGCGGTGATCGGCAAGAGCATCTTCATCGACCACGGCACCGGCGTGGTGATCGGCGAGACCGCCGTCGTGGAAGACGGTGTCTCCATGCTGCACGGCGTCACCCTGGGCGGCACCGGCAAGGAACGCGGCGACCGTCATCCCAAGGTGCGCCGCGGCGTGCTGCTGGGCGCCGGCGCCAAGGTGCTGGGCAACATCGAGATCGGCGCCTGCGCCAAGATCGCGGCCGGCAGCGTCGTGCTCGACCCCGTCCCGGCCGGCTGCACCGCCGCCGGCGTTCCCGCCCGCATCATCGGCTGCGTCGACGTGCCGGAGCCGGCGATGGACATGGATCACCGGATTTAACAATCGCTATCGCGAGCGGCCGTTGGCACGGCCGCGTGAGCGCCCCGCCCGACCGTTCATAATCGGTCGAGGGAAATCAGATCATGCGCCACAGGTTCCGCGGGCTCGCACTCCATCTCTGGACGGTCGATACGACGCCTCTCGCCGAAGCACTCGGCGCCGCCAAGGCGGGAGGCTTCGATGCGGTCGAGCTGCGCCGCGTCGATTTCAAGCGGGCGGAGGAGCGCGGCCTGTCGACCACCGAGGTGCTGGGCCGCGTGAAAACCAATGGACTGCCGGTGAGCGCCGTCGGCTGCGAGTACGGCTGGACCTTCGCGGCGAAGGAAGATCGCGAGCGTTTGTTCGCCTCGCTGGAGGAAGCTTGCGAACGGGCGGTCACGCTCGACTGCGCAACGGTGATGAGCGGCATCGGTCCGGGCGCCGCGTCGCTCGACGAGGCGGTGTCGAACGTCCGTCGTGCCGGCGAGATCGTGGCGCGCCACGGCTTGCGGCTCGCGCTCGAATATCAGTTCCAGCATCCGATCGTCAGTCGCCTGGAAATCCTGCGCGAGCTGATCGCAAAGAGCGGACAGAAGAGCGTCGGCCTGCTGCTCGATGCCTATCACCTGCAGCGGGGCGGTCGCCCTGGCCGCGGCTTCGAGGAAGTGCCGGCCGCGGAGATCTTCTACGTGCAGTACAGCGACGTGCCGAACGCGCCGCCCAATGCCGCGCCGCCGGTCGATCGCCTGCCGCCGGGGCAGGGCGTGGTGCGCTGGAACGACCTGTTCCAGCTGCTCGCGGCCAAGGGC
>JABMNB010000045.1 GCA_013205335.1 Rhodospirillales bacterium | reverse complement strand
GGGCTACACCAGCCCGCTCACGGTGATGTCGCACCACAGGGCCGGCACGCTGCGCATGCTGGCGGTGAGCGGCGACAAGCGGCTGCCGGGCCTCGACGACGTACCGACCATGGCCGAAGCAGGTGTGCCGGGCGTCGAGACGATGGCGTGGTTCGCAATGTTCGGGCCCGGCAAGATGTCGCCCGCGCTCGCCAACCGCCTGCGCGACGACGTGGTGGCCGTTCTGGCCGAGCCCGAGATGCAGGCCAAGATCCGCGACCTGTCGAGCCTGCCAGGCGGCGAGTCGCCCGACGCCTTCGCCCAGCGCATCAGGAACGAACTGGTGACCTGGAAGGACGTGGCCAAGCTGGCGGGTATCGAACCGGAGTAACGCCGCAAGGGTGGTCGCCGGCCACGCGACGCGGGGCTAGCTGGAATAGTGCCGTTCGGAATCGAGCGCGCGACACAGCCAGTCGGCAAAGGTCACGAGCGACGGATCGCCGGCGAAGCGGACGTCGTACTGCAACGTGAAGTGCCGGCGCGTCGGGCGCCGGGCCGGGTGGGCAATGGCGATACGGCCAGCCTTCAGGTCCGGCCCGAGCAGCCCTTCTATGGCGATGCCCAGCCCGAGGTCGGCAACGACCGCCTCCAGGGTCTGGCTGGCGCTTTCGAAGGTGCTGCCGCCGCGCACCGGGACGGCAAGGAAGCCGGCATGGTCCAGCCAGCGGCGCCAGTCCTCGGAACGCGGCCGGGTATGGAGCAGCGGCACGCGCGCGAAGTCGGCCGGACCCTTCCGCAGCCGCGCTGTCGCAGCGACCGCCACGGTCGTGATCGGCATCAGGGGCCGCACGACGAGACCCGACTGGCGACCGATGCCGGAGACGGCGATCACCGCATCGAAGCGGCTGGGCAGCAGGTCGAGCGGGTTCGTGCTCGCATGGAAGTCGACCTCCAGTTCGGGAAGATCGCGACGCAGGCGTGCCAGGAGCGGTAGCAGCGCCCGCGACAGGAAATGGCCATATACACCGATGGAGAGTTGCCGGTAGTGACGCAACCGGACACCGGCGGTGGCTTCTTCCAGCCGGTCCAGCGCTTCGCGTGTCCCGTCGGCCAATGACCGGCCGACCGGCGTCAGTTCGAGCCCGGTGGCACGTCGCACGAACAGGGAGGCCTTCAGGTTCTCCTCGAGCGTCCGAACGTGCCGACTGACCGCGCCCGGCGTGACGTTAAGCTCCCGCGCGGCGTGGGTGATCGACAAGTGTCGCGCAGCGGCTTCGAAGGCCCGCACGGCATGCAGGGGCGGGAGACGGCGGGTGCTCATGCCATTGAGTATCACTCAAAATGCTCGGAAAAGTAATCGTTTGAGAGTGCGTAGGACTCCACGCATCCTCGCCTCCATGAATGACCTTTCTCCCATCCCCTCCACCCTGACCGTTCCGGCCTCGCTCGCCGGACGGTCGGCTGTTGCCCAACGCTCCGAGCACATTGCGCCGGATTGCAGCGGGCTGAACTTCTTCGCGATCGACCACAGCCTCCGGGATCTGCTCGGTCTCTACATGGAGGGGCCACTGCTGGCCCATCTGACGAAGCACCTGAACGAGCTGGGCGAGCTCGCGGGCGGGCGCCTGAACCGGCTCGCCGACCTTGCCGACAAGCATCCGCCGGTGCTGCACCGACGCGACCGGTTCGGCCGCGACGAGGAATGGATCGAGGTCCATCCTGCCTACGACGAGATTCGCCGCGTCGCCTTCGCCCGCTTCGGCATGCATGCCATGACGCACCGGCCCGGCGTGTTGGGCTGGCACGACAAGATGCCGATCCTCGCCAAGCAGGCCTTCTTCTATCTGTTCTCCCAGGCCGAGTTCGGCGTGCTGTGTCCCGTCAACCTGACCGACTGCACGTCCGACCTGCTCGAACGCTACGGCAGCGAGGCGCTCAAGGCGCGCTATCTCGACCGCATGCTGACCCAGGACATGGACCAGCTGCTCTACGGCGCGCAGTTCATGACCGAGAAGATCGGCGGCTCCGACGCCGGTGCGGCCGAGCTGACGGCCGTGCGCGACGGCGAGCACTGGCGCCTCTACGGCGAGAAGTGGTTCTGTTCCAATGCCGACGGCGATGTTGCCGTGCTGCTGGCCCGGCCCGAAGGTGCGCGGGAGGGAAGCCGCGGTCTCGGGCTCTTCCTGATGCCGAGGACACTTCCCGACGGGTCCCGGAACGACTATCGAATCGTGCGGCTGAAGGACAAGCTCGGCAGCAAGTCGATGCCGAGCGGCGAGATCGTCTTCGAGGGCGCCGTGGCCTACCCGCTCGGGGCGATCGATCGCGGCATGAAGCAGATGCTGGAGATGGTCAATCCCAGCCGCGTTTCGCACCTGACTCGCGCCGCCGGCATGATGCGGCGCTGCCTCAACGAATCGATGCAGGTGGCGCGTCATCGCAATGCCTTCGGACGGCGGGTGATCGAGCATCCGCTGATGCGCCGCCAGCTCGTGAAGATGATGATCAAGACCGAGCAGGCGCTGTCGGCCCTCATGCTGACCACCACCATGATGGGGCGGGTCGACGATCCGGTTGCCGCGAAGGTGGTGCGCATCCTCACGCCGATCGGCAAGTATCGTGCCTCACGCGACAACATCGCCGTCGCTACCGCGGCGATGGAGGCGCGGGGCGGCAATGGCTACATCGAAGACTGGCCGAACGCCCGGCTGGTACGGGATGCCCATCTCGGTGTGATCTGGGACGGCACGTCCAGCGTCAATGCCCTCGACGTCATCCAGCGGGCGGTCGGCAAGGAACGCGCGCATGTCCAGCTGGGCGAAGCGCTGGCCGAGCGGCTGGCCGACACGCGCGGTCTTCCCGGCCAGTTCCGGACGCGGCTCGAGACGACACTGGCCCAGGCCCTCCGCTTTGCCGAGGAGGTAGCCGACACACCGTCGAAGGAGCGCTTCAGCCGGGTCGCGGCGAGCGCGCTCTATCATGTCACCACAGCGGTGCTGATGGCCCACGAAGGCGCCCGTCTCGCCGCGGCCGGCGGCGATGCCCGGCGCATGCTGATGGCACGCTTCGTTCTGGAGCATCGCCTGTCGGACAGGCCCAAGCTCGCCGCCGAAGGCGGCGATTGGGAGGAGGCCGCGATCTCGGCGCTGCTCGACGAGTCGCCGCTCTCGCTCGATCGGGCATCCTCGATGCTCACGGCCTAGCGGGCAGGGCTCGCGCCATCTTCCCATTGGCGCTCCGGCCGGACCGGTGGGAAGATGGCGCGTCATGCCGGTGGCCCGTCCCGATCCTGCGCCGCGGACCTATCCCGCGTCCGTCTCCCTGCACCGCAGGGCAGACGGCGGTCCGGCCGTGGCGGCAGGAACGGCATCGATCGCCGATGTCGAGAG
>JABMNB010000357.1 GCA_013205335.1 Rhodospirillales bacterium | reverse complement strand
TCCGAAGCGATCGTCTCGGGACGTGCCGACCGTCGCACACGGTTCGAGAGTGGCGACGATATCGCAATCGAACTACTGCGCAGTGGCACATCCGACCTGTCCCACAATGGCGAGCACCGGTTCACGGCCGGCGATATGTGGCTGGTGGACTATGAGCGCCCGTTCCAGGTGACGCGGTCGCGACACCGGGCATGCGGCATCGTGCTGTCGCGCCGTCGGGTCGTCGATGTCCTGGGGCGCGACTTTGCCAGTCTCGGGGGCCGTCGTTTGCCGGTGCGCGGTCTCACGGCCGTGGTCCGCGAGCAGATGATCGCCTCGTTGTGCGAGGCGCCCTACATGACCGCCGAGCAGAGGATTGCGGCCGTGGGCGCGCTGGCGGACATGGCGCTCGTGGTCCTGCAGAGCGCGCATCTCGGTGCGGCCGACCCGGACCAGCCGGGTGAGGGGCTCTACAGGTCGGCCGTGGCCGTGATAGAGCGCGCCTGCGTTGATCCTGGCCTGTCGCCGGAGCGGGTTGCGCTCGCTGTCGGCTGCTCGCGAGCGACGCTTTACCGGCTCTTTGCCCGCAACGACCAGGGCGTCTCGGAGACCATCTGGAATACGCGGCTGGAGCACGCGCGTCGCGAACTTCGCTCCGCCGCCGGCATCGGCTTGACGGTCGGCGACATAGCCCTGCGAAGCGGCTTCTCGGATCTGTCGTCGTTCGGCCGCATGTTCAAGCGCCGGTTTGGCATTTTGCCGCGAGAGGCGCGCCGGACCTTGTTCGAGTCCGACGCCTCCCACATGCCCTGATCCGTCGCCGCGAGGCGGGAAGGTTCACTTCGTGAGGATCAACTTCTCGGAAGCGGTCACCCGCAGCCTGTAGGTGCTGGCGCCGTGGTGGATGAGAAGCTCGCGGCGGCCGGCCATGAGCTGGCTGCTCTCGATGCTCGCGGCGTCGCGTTCGGGCTTCGTGCGGGAAGCTTCACCTGCGGAGTGCAACTGCATCATCGGGTCCATCTTCGCCTCGCTCGATTAATTGCAAGTCACTCGCATTTGCATATAAAATGCTCGCGATGTCAATGGCGAAGGGGACCTGATGAGTCGTTTCAGCGTCTGCTGAACAAGGGCAGCTGGTGCGCAGTCACCGGAGGCGCCGCCCCGTCGAAGCGTTCGATCTCGACCAGGCAGGTCTGGGCGATGCAGCCCTGGCTGAGTTTCGAGGCGCCGATGTCGAGCGTCAGCGCATTCGGATTGCCGTGCTTCTCCAGCGGTGTGTTCGAGCCGGAATCCTCCGGGTCGAACCAGGCGCCGGTCGACAGCCGGACCACGCCGCGCCGGATTCGGTCGGTCAACTGGGCTGAGGCGAGGCAGGCGCCGCGGTCGTTGAAGACGCGCAGCAGGTCGCCGTCGGCGATGCCGCGCGCGGCGGCGTCTGCCGGATGCATGGTGACCGGCTGGCGGCCCTTCACCTTGGTCGCCTTGGCATGCGGGCTGTGGTCGAGCTGGCTGTGCAGCTTGTCGGTCGGCTGGTCCGACAGCATGTGCAGCGGATAGCGCTCGGCGGTCTTCGAGCCCAGCCATTCGATCGGCTCCATCCAGGTCGCATGACCGGGACAGTCGTCGTAGCCGAACGAGGCGATCCTCTCGGAGAAAATCTCGATCCTGCCCGACGGCGTCTTGAGCGGATGCGCCGCCGGATCGGCGCGGAACTTGGCGAGCATCACCGGCTCGGTGTTCTCGCCCGGAACCTTGGCGATTCCGGCTTCCCAGAATTCCTCGAACGAGGGCAAGTCCACGCCCATCCTGGCCGACTTCTGGCGGCTTTCCTCGTGCATGTGGGCGAGCCACTGCATCTCGTCGCGGCCTTCGGTGTAGACATCGTCGGTGCCGAGGCGGCGGGTGATCTCCGAGAAGATCCAGTAGTCGTCGCGCGCCTCGCCGATCGGCTCGCGCGCCTTCTTCATGGCGATCAGGAAGGGCTCGCGGCGCGCGTAGCCGATATCGTTGCGCTCGAGGCCCGTGGTCGCGGGCAGCACGATGTCGGCCATCTTTGCCGCTGGCGTCCAGAACTGCTCGTTGAAGATGATGGTCTCGGGCTTCTGCCATGCCATCCGGAGGCGGTTGAGATCCTGATGGTGATGGAACGGATTGCCACCCGCCCAGTAGATCAGCTTGATGTCGGGATAGGTGATGTCCCTGCCGTTGTACGGGACCTTGCCGCCCGGGTTGAGCAGCATGTCGGTGAACCGCGCGACCGGGATGAAGTCCGAGACCGCGTTGGTGCCCTGCGACAGGGTCGGGCCTGACTGCAACGGAGCGTTGCTGCCCATGCCGTTGGTCGGGCCGTAGCTCGCGCCGAACCCGCCGCCCGGCAGGCCGATCTGGCCCAGCATGCAGGCCAGCGTGACCAGCGCCCAGAAGGGCTGCTCGCCGTGATGCGAGCGCTGCAGCGACCAGTTGATGTTCACCGTGGTGCGGGTCGCCGCCATCTCGCGCGCGAGCGCGCGGATGCGTATGGCGGAGACACCCGTGATCTTCTCGGCCCATTCCGGCGTCTTGTCGGCCAGCGAGGGGGCGAACTTGTCGAAGCCGACGGTGCAGCGATCGAGGAATTCGCGGTCGTAGAGTTTCTCGGTGTAGAGGACATGGCAGAGCGCCAGGATCATCGCGGCGTCGGTGTTGGGTCGGATCGCCAGCCATTCGACATCGCCGCCGGTGTCGAGGTCCTCGGCGGTGGGCGTGATGTTGATGAAGCGCACGCCCTTGGCGCGCATGCCGTAAAGGCCGTCCTTGAGGCGATGCACCATCGCGCCGCCGGCACCGATCTGCGCGTTCTTGTGCGGCGCGCCGCCGAAAGTGACGAAAAGCTTGCAATGCTCGGCCAGCACCTCCCACGTGGTGTGCATGGCCATCAGGTCTTCCATGCTGGCCACGATGTGCGGCATCAGCACGCGCGCTGCCCCCAGGCTGTAGGAATCCTGGTGGCGGACGTAGCCGCCGAGCGCGTTCAGGAAGCGATGGACCTGGCTCTGCGCGTGATGGAAGCGGCCGGCGCTCGACCAGCCGTAGGAGCCGCCGAAGATCGCGCGGTTCGAGTGCACGTCTTTCACGCGCTTCAGCTCGACGGCGACGCGATCGAGCGCCTCATCCCACGGCACTTCGATGAACGGCTCCCGTCCCCGTTTGTCGGTAGCGGCGCCCGGACCTTTCTCCAGCCAGCTCTTGCGAAAGGCCGGTCGGCGCACCCGCATCCGCGCCACCTCGTCGGACAGCATATGCAGGCCGATCGGCGAGGGATCGGGATCCTTCGAGAAGGGATGGAGCTTCACCGCCTGGCCCTTGTCGTCGTACTCGACTTCGTAGACGCCCCAGTGAGCGGCGGTCAGGGTACGCTGATGGGTCATGGAACGCTCACGCTGCTTTCTTGGCGATGCTCAGGAAGCGGTCGACGGTCGCCTGCTCGGTATCGAAGGCCGTAACGAGGCGGAAGGCGCGCTCGCCGGGCCGGTCGGACGACCAAGGGTGATACTGCGCCCCAGCGGCCTGCAGTGCATCATGCATGTGCGCCGGCAGGATGACGAAAACCTCGTTGGCATGGACCGGATAGAGGAGCTGCGTGCCCTTGAAAGTCGTCAGACCGGCGACGAGGCGGCGTGCCATGGCGTTGGCGTGATTTGCGTTGGTGAGCCACAGGCCGTCGGTCAGATAGGCTTCGAGCTGCGCCGACAGGAACCGCATCTTGGAAAAAAGATGACCGCTGCGCTTGCGGCGGAACTCGAACTCGCGGGCGAGCTCGGGCTCGAAGAACACGACGGCTTCGGCCGCCAGCGCGCCGTTCTTGGTGGCGCCGAGGCTCAGCACGTCGACGCCGGCGCCCCAGGAGAGCTCGGCCGCCGAACAGCCGACGAACGAGAGGGCGTTGGCGAAGCGCGCGCCGTCCATGTGCAGCTTCAGCCCGTGGCGATGAGCCGTCGTGGCGATCGAGGCCACTTCGTCGGGACCGTAGACGGTGCCGCATTCGGTCGCCTGGGTGATGCTGACGGCTGCCGGCTGGGGATGATGCACGACGCCATAGACCGGCTGGGCCAGCGTTTCGGCGAGCTTCTTCTGGTCGATCTTCCCGGCCGCTCCGGGCAGGGTGCAAAGCTTGGCGCCCGACGTGAAGAATTCGGGCGCATTGGCCTCGTCGACAACGATATGCGCCTCGGCGTGGCAGTAGATCGAGCCCCACGAGGGCGTGCAGCAGGAGAGTGCCAGCGAGTTGGCGGCCGTGCCGGTCGCCACCGGGTAGGCCACGAGGTCGGGCTTCTCGAAAATCTCACGCAGGCGCCGCTCAACCCGGTGCGTCCACTCGTCGGCACCATAGGACGGCGTCGTGCTGCCGCCGGAGAAAGCCCGTGTCACCGCCTCGAGGATATCGGGATGCGCGCCCACCTCATTGTCGCTGCGGAAGTTCATTCGCTGTCCTTGTGAAGCTGTGTGACCGCGGAGGTCCGGCGGCCTAGCGGCCGGCTCCCGGCGGGAATTCGATCTTGCCCAGCAGCGCACCGCTGCGTGGATCGACGACATAGGCGGCGGACGGCCCACCCTGGGACTCGACATGCACCACCAGGCGATCGCCGACAGCGTTCATCGAGACGACGCGGGCGCCGGACGGCAGGGCGATGCGCTCGGTGAACCCATCGGCGGTGGCCGATGCTGGCGAACGCGCAGCGTTGGGCGTAGAGATGCGGCGGGCGATTTCAGCCACGGCAACGATGAAGCCCACCACGATCAGCAGGCCCATTCCAATCACCAGCACCTTCAGCCAGAGCGGTGTAGAGGCCTGAGTAGAGGACGCCAAGAAAACTCCATGAGCGACGCCGGTCGCCACACAGTGACCTTCGACGAGAGCGCCGCCGGCGAACGGCTGGACCGCGCGCTGGCTGATGCCTTGCCCGCCCTGACGCGAAGCCGCGTCAAGGCGCTGATCGAGGGCCGCCGCGTAGCGCTGGCAGGGGGACGGACGATAGAAGAGCCGTCCCGTAAGGTCAAAACGGGAGACGTCTTCATCGTCGACGTCCCGGAGCCCGAACCCGCCATCCCGGAGGCGCAGGACATGGCGCTCGAGATCCTGTTCGAGGACGCCGACCTGCTGGTGCTGAACAAGCCTGCCGGGATGGTGGTCCATCCCGCGCCGGGAAACCCCGACCGGACGCTGGTGAACGCGCTCTTGGCCCATTGCGGCGACAGCCTCTCGGGCATCGGCGGCGTCCGGCGGCCCGGAATCGTCCACAGGCTCGACAAGGACACGTCGGGGGTCATGGTCGCGGCCAAGAACGACCGCACCCACCATGCTCTCTCCAAGCTATTCGCCGCCCACGACCTCGAGCGGATCTACAAGGCGCTGGTCTGGGGGGTGCCCCGGGCCGATCGCGGGACGATCGAGGAGGCGCTGGGTCGGCACCCCGTGGACCGGAAGCGCATGTCGGTCCGCAAGAGCGGGGGACGTGCGGCGCTCACCGAGTACTGGCTGGAAAAGCGCTTCGGGCCGCCGCTTTCGCCTATTGCGAGCCTGGTGGGGGCGAAGCTGGGAACGGGCCGCACCCATCAGGTGCGTGTCCATTTGGCCCATATCGGCTGCCCCGTGGTGGGCGACCCGGTCTATGGCCGCAAATCCCGCAACGGCAAGGCACCGGAGGCGTTGAACAGCTTCAAGAGACAAGCGCTCCATGCGGCAGTTCTGGCCTTCCGCCATCCGATCACCCGGAAGGACATGCGATTTGCCACAGAATTGCCCGAAGACTTCAAGAAGTTGGTGGCGTCGCTGAACGACGTTAAGTAACCCCTAGTACCTGAGGGGGTTAGTAGGATTTAGGTTGACCGGGGACCTTTCCGACTTCTAGAGTCGGTTTTAGCAGTCGGGGGACGAGAGTGCTAAATGCTCGTTCACCGGTGTTCCCGCGTTGAAAGGGGGAGTAGCCATGAGTGTAGCCACTGCAAACCTTCCTTCCCTGCCGTCGTCTTTGACGCCGGAAGGCAATCTCAGCCGTTATCTGTCGGATATCCGGAAGTTTCCCCTGCTGGAGCCGCAGGAAGAATTCATGCTGGCCAAGGCCTGGCGAGAGCACGGCGACTCGAAAGCCGCCCATCGCCTGGTGACCAGCCATCTTCGCCTCGTCGCCAAGATCGCCATGGGCTATCGCGGTTACGGCCTGCCGGTCGCCGAGCTCATTTCCGAGGGCAACGTCGGCATGATGCAGGCGGTGAAGCGGTTCGACCCGGATCGCGG
>JABMNB010000044.1 GCA_013205335.1 Rhodospirillales bacterium | reverse complement strand
GGCAACATCCTGCTGTTTCCTCGAGTGACGAGCCAGCAGCGCGAGGGACCCGTGCGCTGCCGCGAGCGGTTGGGCGGGCTTCTACGCTACTATCATCGTGAGGCGGCGCGATGGGCCCAACGGGCGGACCAATTCTTTGGCCATACGGCCTTGCATGAGACGCCGCCGATCGGGGTGATGCTATGGTCGGGCGGTGAAACCGCCGTTCCTCGCCGCGTTGCTGCTGCCGCGCCTGCCCTTCTATTACGGCTGGGTGGTGCTGGGCTGCGTCTGCCTCGCCGGCTTCGCGCGCCAGGGGCCGGCGGTGGCGGTGCTGTCGATCTTCGTCGTGCCGATGACCGCCGAGTTCGGCTGGTCGCGGCTGGAGATCGCCGGCGCGGTGTCGCTGGGCGGGTTGATGGCGGCGGTGGCCTCGCCGCTGCTCGGGCCGCTGCTCGACCGCCGCGGCGCGCGCCTCGTGCTCTGTCTCGCCCTGCTCGGCACCGGCTTCGCCTGCATGGCGCTGTCGCTGGTCGCCTCGCTGCTGGGTTTCTACCTGCTGTTCTGCTTCGCCCGCATGATCTTTGCCGGGCCCTTCGATCTCGGCCTCTATGGCGCGCTCAACAACTGGTTCGTCGCCCGCCGCGCCCGCGCCAATTCGATCGCCAAGCTGGCGCAACTGTCGGGACTGGTCGCGCTGCCCGTCATCGCGCAGTTCGCCATGAACGACGGCGGCGCCGATCCGGGCGGAAATTGGCGCGCCGGCTGGATCGCCGTCGGCGCCACGGTGCTGATCGTGGGCCTGCCGCCGTGCTGGCTGCTGCTGGTGCGCCGGCCGGAGGATGCCGGTCTCGCCGCCGATCCCCGGCCACCGGGCAAGGACGGCACGCCGCCGGCGGCGGAGCTCCAGTTCAGCCGCGCCGAGGCGATGCGCACCCGCGCCTTCTGGCTACTCGCGCTCTTTACCGTGCTGGTCTATCCGGTGCAGGCCGGGGTTTCGCTGCACCAGGCTGCGCATCTGATCGAGCGCGGCCTGCCGGCGCTGGCGGCGGCCACCGCGATCGGCGTCTTCTCGGCCAGCTCGGCGGTGGCGAGCTTCGCGGTCGGCTTCCTGCCGCACCACTGGGGGCCGCGCGGGCCGATGATGGCCGGGGCGCTGTTGATGGCTCTCGGCAGCGCGGCGCTGATCGGCGTCGCCTCGGCCGAGGCGGCCTATCTCGCTGCCGCCGTCTTCGGCCTCGGCCTCGGTGCGGCCATCACCCCGCTGCCGGTCGCCTGGGCCGATTACTTCGGCCGCGAAAGCTACGGCGCGATTCGCGGCGTGGTGCTGGCGATGCAGGTCGTGGCGCAGGCGGTCGGCCCGGTGCTCTCCGGCCTGCTGCGCGACGTGAGCGGCGACTACACACTGTCGCTCATCGTCTTTGCCGCCCTGGCGGCGCTGGGCGTGGCGGCGGCGGCGATGGCGCGGCGGCCGGGTTGAACGACGGGACGATCGGCGACGAGCGGCGGCGCGGCGCGGAGCCGCGCGGGGGCCGGGATTCCGCCGGGGTGTCGGTGCGTCGCGCCGCTGGCTGGACCGTGCCGGGTAACGACGTCGGCGAAACATCCTGAAGATCCGATGTTGCTCGTTCTTCGAAGCAAGGCTCGACTTAGCCGCTACCCGCCGCCGCCCACCGCGGCAGCGGGCGCAGGCAGGGACTAGCCCGGATATCTCACGGAGATTAGGTGCATCGGAGCACGGGCTTTGAGAAAGTTGTTGTGCGGCAACGACTTAACTCTGTCCCAGGAAGAGCTCCGATGCGAACAGACTGTAGCGTGGATTTGTTTGGGTTTGAAGCTGTGGAAGGCCGTCGTGTCGAGGGGGCGTTCGACGGCGGGACGATGACGTCGGACGCGGGCGCACTGCTTCTGGGCCGGGCCGATCGGCGGCTGGGACTGCTGAAGCGGTTTGCGGCGTGCTTCGTCGATGGCCGGTCTTCGGTTGCCGTGGAACACACGATCGAGCGGCTGGTGGGTCAGCGGGTTCTGGGGATTGCGCTGGGCTACGAGGACGTCAACGATCATGACGAGCTTCGGCACGACCCGGCGCTGGCGGCGACGCTGGGCCGGGTCGCGGCGCCGACGCATCGTCTCGGCCGGGCGCTCCGAGCGCTACACTCGCGTCGAGATCGTCGGCATCGCTGCGCGCTCGCTTGAGGCTAAGCGTGCGCTGTTCAAGGCGATTGCGGACAACCTTGAATCGGTCGGCGTGCCGCGCAATGAGAGCCGTATCTTCCTGATCGAGCTACCGGCAGACTGCTGGGGCATCAAAGGAGGCGTTCTGGCGTCCGAGGCGGACATCGGATTTGAAATCAAAGTGTAGGTCTGGGTAGCAACGAAAGGGGTGAGCGACTACCGGTCTGGCACTTCCCGGCAGTCCGGTTTGCTATGCTGGAGCTCGGCTTCGAACCACACCCGCGCAATCAGCCGCCGCCGGCCCATGTGCTTCACCCAATCCTTGCCGTTCGGCCGCCAGCACATCGGCGGCTTAGATTATGCCGCGGCTCACTAGCGGGTTCAGCCAACGACCCCACGGGCCTGTCAGCACGATCGGCTTCTCGGCCACGACCAGCGCAATGCAGGGCTCGCCTGGATCGGCGATTGGCTCGTGCCGCTCGGAGCCGAGTCCAACGGCGAAGTCACCCACACTGTAGCTGCCGGTCTCGTCTGTATAGCCGCCCTGCAGGCAAACCGTGTATTCGTAACCGGTATGCTTGTGCTCTGGCAGACCGCGTCCCGGCTCCAGCCGCAATAAAGACACGCGATGAGCGTCGCCCGGCACGTCGAGCCGGATTTCTTCGAACTTGCCCAGGATCCGCCGCCAGTTTGAATCGGGGCGCAGATGGCAAGCCAGTGGCGGCGGTGCCCAGCCGAAGCCGGGGTGCCCCGAAGCGGCCGCGGCCCGAGGCTCGACCATGGCTTTGCCGACCCGCGCGAATGCCTGCTCAAAGGCAGCATCGTCAAGGAGCGCCTCGGGCTCGCCCTCAATCAGTGCACCGCCCACCGCATACAGTTGGTCGACCGTTCGCCGAGACGCGGGGTCCAGGGCCACATGTACAGCCAAAGCCAAAGCCGGCCCGTCGGACAATGCGCCCGCGGCGTAATCTAACAAAAGTTCTTCAGGGGCCGGATGGCGGCTCATGTCTCGACTTTCTCCAACGCTTGCCGCAAGCGCCGAAGGGCCAGGCGAATGCGTGATTTTACTATGCCCAAAGGAAGCTTCATTTTGTCGGAAATGACCGTGTGCGTCTTATTCTCAAAAAACGCTTTCCGAATCACAACCAATTGATTGTTAGGCAGCCCCTTAAACAGCTCTCTCACGCAAATGTACGTCTGTCCCGCGAGGACGGATTTATAGGCGTCCTCTTCTTCTGGCCCATGGATGACCAGCCAATCCTTGGGATCGATCGGCCGAGCGGTCCGACGCAGCAGGTCGATACGCTTGTTGCTGCCGATGGTATAGATCCAGGGGGCGGCCGACGCCCGGCTACGATCGAACTGGCGGCCTTTCTCCAAACCATAATCAGCGCTTCCTGGGCCACTTCCTGCGCTGCCTCAGCATCCGTCCCACCGCGCATGATGAAAGCCTTTACGCGGGGCGCGAAGCAACGGAATAGCCCATCGAACGCAGCGCGATCCTGGCAGGACGCGATAGCTTCGATCAGTTGGGCGGCTTCGTCAGCGGACAGCATTCCGACAGCCTAACCCGGCCGCCCCTGCCTACGACATCCAGTGGTTGCGTCGAATATCCAGCCTTGCGGTGATCCAGACGACAACAATGCGTGTAACACCGTGACGTCACTCTGATGGAGATTCAAAAATGATACGCAAGACTTTCGTCGGCCTCGCTGCCGGCGCGCTGCTCTCGTTTGCTTCCTTCAACGCCAACGCGGCAGATATTGTAGACACGGCCGTGAAGGCTGGCCAATTCAACACATTGGCCGCCGCGCTGAAGGCGGGCGATCTCATTGTCGTACTGAAGGGCAGCGGGCCATTCACAGTCTTCGCGCCGACCGACGAAGCTTTCAAGAAGCTTCCCCCGGGCACGGTCGAAAACCTGCTGAAGCCCGAGAACAAGGCGCAGCTGGTCAAGATCTTGACCTATCACGTGCTGCCCGGAAAGGTCATGAGCTCGGCCCTGGCCGGCAAGAAGACCGATGCCAAAACAGTCCAGGGCGAGATGGTCATGGTCGATGCCTCGATGGGCGGCGTCACCGTCAACGGCGCCAAGGTCGTGACCGCCGACGTTGCCGCCGACAACGGCGTCATCCACGTGATCGACACCGTCCTGATCCCGAAGTAAGTCGGGAACCGGGTCCGCAGCACGCGGCAGGGTTGCGTTTGGTGTCGTGCTGTGGACAAGCAAAGTAGCCGAGAATTGTTTCGCCAAGTTGAGCAGGGGGTCGGACCAGACCAGGTCCGGCTCCCGCTTTTGGCATCACCGGCAGGTGGCCCGTCAAGACGACGGTATCGCTACCGACAACCCCGACAATAAGAAGGTTCTCCAAATGAACGATGTTTTCGGCGACACGGCCATCAGCCTGTCGATGTTAAAAGTGCTGGCCGAGAATAGCTTCGATTCAATCCTGGTCACCGACGCCAGCAAGGCCGGCAGGATCATCTATGCCAACAGGGCGTTTACCAGGCTCACTGGCCACAGTCAGACCGCCGTCATGGGAAAAACTCCCCGCATTCTCCAGGGTCCCGGCACGGACCCGAAAGTCATCGCGCGGCTCGGCGCGGCTCTCAAGGCCAACAAGAAGTTCGAGGGAAAAGCCATCAACTACAAGAGGGACGGTACGCCGTTCATCATGTTCTGGCGGGTCCTGCCGGTGAAAGTCGGCAAAGCCACCAAGGCCTGGGTGGCGATCCAGCGGGAAGGCGCATCCATCTGATCGCCAAATCGGACGCTGACGATAAAGACGCCCTCACGGGCGTCTTTTTTGTTGTCTGCATCCCGTTGAACCATTTCAGGCGCGGCTGGCGAGATACCAAAGCGGCATCAGCAGCACGGTGATCAACTGGAGGCGCACGCGCCAAGCCATCAGGCGATTGCTGCGGCCCGCGCCGACCGCGTCTTCCGCCTGATCGCGGCCCATCGAAAGGACGCCCACGAACAGGATCACCAGCGTCGCCAATCCGGAAATGAGAACGAGAACGAAGAGAATATTT
Source organism: Rhodospirillales bacterium (assembly GCA_013205335.1). Lineage (GTDB taxonomy): Bacteria > Pseudomonadota > Alphaproteobacteria > Reyranellales > Reyranellaceae > Reyranella. The sequence goes on along the minus strand of JABMNB010000044.1, from coordinate 3,289 downwards.
GCAAGGATCATCGACAGCTCCATGTCGACATGCGGGCCGACACCACCAAATTGGTGTCGGGGCATTTCTCCAACAAGTCGTCAGGAGCGCAGGGGGATGCTGTGTCGCATTCACGCGTCATGATCCGCCCCGGCATTCGCGGCGTAATTACTTTATGCGCGAGGAGCAGAAAATGATTTCCATCTATCGATCCATCATGGATTCCAACGTCAATGCGCTTCGCAGCCTGCCGGCAGCCCAGCGATTTCAGTTCATGCTGTTCCTCAGCGTCATGTGGACCAACATATTCTGCCTGAGCGCCGGCGCGTGGATCTGGTATGGCGAACTCATTGTTTTCCATGTGCTGGCCGCTGCCGGCATCCTCGTGACGAGCCTGGTCTTCAGGCGGGCGTCCCAGACGGCGGCCTATCGCACCTATCGCCACTATCCCCTGAAAGACGGTACCGCCCGCTATGACGACGTCTGGGGCGGCTAACATCGAAACTGCGGCCGTGATGCCGTCGCAAAGCAATACCGAGCACCATACTGCTACGGCGTATTATGACGGCGCCTGTCCTTTGTGTGCACGTGAGATCAACTTTTATCGGCGCCAGAAAGGCGCCGATCAGGTCTCCTGGGTCGATATCAGCGTTATGGACTGCGTGAATATTGCCCCTGACCTGCCGCGGAAAGCGGCCCTAGCCCGCTTCACGATGCGGGACTTCGACGGAAATCTTGTTTCGGGCAGCAGAGCATTCATCAGCGTATGGAAGCGGCTTCCACATTTCCGCTGGCTGGCGATCATCTTCTCAATCCAACCCCTCGCGTGGCTGCTTGAAAAGGCCTACGGTCTCTTTCTCAAGACTCGCCCTCGCCTGCAGGCCTTAGCACTGCGCAGGGAGATGGGGAGACGGCAGAAGTAAGGCCTGCGTCAGCGATACCGACGATACGATCACGATCAAGGACGCAAACATCATGATCAAGCCGAAGACCGGCCGATCATGCTCAGAAACTCGCGCCGCGTCTCTCCGCTGTCGCGGAAAGCCCCGATCATGCGGCTTGTCACCATCGTCACTCCCGCCTTGTGGATGCCCCGCGTCGTCATGCATTGATGCGCGGCTTCGACCACCACGGCCACGCCGCGCGGCCGCAAGACCTCCTCGATCGTGTTGGCGATTTGCGCCGTCATTTTCTCCTGAATCTGCAGCCGCCGGGCATAGATCTCAACCACCCGTGCGAGCTTGCTGATGCCAACGACGCGCCTGTCGGGCAGATAGGCGACGTGAGCCCGACCGATGATCGGTACCATGTGATGCTCGCAATGGGACTCGAGTCGGATGTCGCGCAGGACGATCATCTCGTCGTAACCCTCCGTTTCCTCGAAGGTTCGTTGCAGGATTTGCTGCGGGTCCTCATGGTAGCCGGCGAAAAATTCATCGTACGACCGCACCACGCGATCGGGAGTGCCGACGAGGCCTTCGCGGTCGGGATCGTCGCCTGCCCAGCGGATCAAAGTGCGCACGGCCTGTTCCGCCACCTCGCGCGACGGACGTTCTCCATCGTTTACGGTGGCCAGGTCGCTCTTCTTGACGATCATGTGCATGGCAGAGCTCCGCTGCTGACCGCACCGTTCGGCGGCCATTGCTTTTGGCTCTTTACGGCGTGCTGAGGCCGCCGGATGACGTGCCGCGTCCCTTCCCTCGTCATGCGGCGAAAGGTGCCATTGCAACATTTCCTAAAGCGCCGCGCCCGAAATGCAAGCCATCAATCTTTCCTGCAAGCGCGCGCGCAAGCTGATGCTCGCGGGAATCCCGACGAAGAAGCCCATGCTCATTGAAGAACTGGCCCAGTGCAGTGAGTTGCTCACCCGTCATGCCGTGAGGGTCGCGACCGACTTCATGACCGTCGCGCCTGTCGAGGCCGATCGCGCGTTCGCCGTTCATTGCACCCTTTCCCCCGGTCTCGAGGGCCCACAGCAGGATCGCGATGGCGTCGGCCTCGTTGTCGTCGGCGGGATTGAAGCCGCGGGCACGAATGGATGCGGGCGTCGCAAACGGCCGCACGTCCAACGAGGATTCGCCCGGCTGGCGCGAGGGCGGCGCGGCCAGGCTCTACCTGGCCTATGTCCGCGATCCTACGGCAACAAGATCTGTGCCCTGCATCGCGGCTGAGGCTTCGTCTCTCCAACCTGAGGCGTCATTCGGCCCGTCTCGCGATGCCCCGCAGCAGCAGGAACGCGGCCACCGCCAGGATCGGCACCATGCTCAGCGCCACGCTGGCCCCCATCGGGAGATTGCCGCCCAGGATGCCGATGCCGAACGCCGCCGTGCCCAGCACCTGGGTTGCCCCGAGCGGCCCCCCGTAGGTCAGCACATTGACGATCGTGAAGCCCGTGAAGGTGACGATCAGGGAGTAGAGCGTGGTGATGGCAATGACGTTGCGCATCATGGGCAGCGTGATGTAGCGCATGCGCTGCAACCAGGTTGCGCCGTCGATCGAGGCGGCCTCGTAAAGCTCTTCCGGCACCGACTTCAACGTCGCCAGGTACATGACCAGGAAGAACGGCGCGGTCGCCCACACGGTCACCAGGATGACAGCGAAACGCGCCCAGCCGGCTTCGACGAACCAGTTGATGCGGCCGACGCCGACATGCTCGAGGATCCAGTTGATGGGGCTGAAGGACGGATCGAACAGCAACCGCCAGGCCGGCACGCTCATGGCGAGCGGGATCACCCACGGCAACAGAAGCATGCCGCGCCACTTGCGCTGGTCCCTTGTCGGGATGTTGTGCACGAGATGGGCGACGACAAAGCCAATGATCCCGCTGAGGGCGACGGCGATGAGGGCGTACAGGCAGGTCTGATACACCACCATCCAGAACCTGTCGCCGCTGGCCAGGCGCGCGAAGTTGTCGAGCCCGACGAACCGCGTCAGTCTTCTGTCGAGCATCGAGTGATAGACCGCGTATCCCGCGGGATAAGCCACGAGCCCCGCGATCAGGGCGATCAGCGGCAGCGTCATCAGGACGGCGATGGTCGATCTGCGCCGGGTCAGCATATGCAGACCGCCTCGGCCAAAGGGGCGCTTGTTTTCCGTCACGGATTGTAAGTTTAGCCGGTCGGCGAGCGGACGGCGCGATAAATTGGCGGGCCAATCGGGATGAAGGCTCGAACATGTATGTTATTCATTACGGCTCATCAGGAAATCGAGTGGGTGCTTTCGGCGACTTCAGAGCGCTGGAAGCATGCATGTGAGGACCTTGAGCCGCAGATATTCCTGGTCGCGCAGGCCGTATGCGCGGCGCTGGATG
>JABMNB010000356.1 GCA_013205335.1 Rhodospirillales bacterium | reverse complement strand
GTCGAGATCATCGAGCACGTCCATGCGCCGATCCCTGCGGTATCTAAGTACCGCATTGTCTCCCGGGCGGGTTCGTTTCGTTTGTTTCGACTATTTCGGTTATTTCGTTTGAACACCCGCTTCGGAGGGGCAGGCGAGGTGTGGTCAGGATCACCTCGCCAACCGTCATCGCCTGGCGAGTCCCATGACCCTTCCGGCCTTGGCCGGCTTGGGCAGAGCCTTGTGGGTCTCCCAGATCGCGTCGAGGCGCTTGGCCACCGGCACCGGCCAGGGGCCGGAACGCCGCGTCTCATAGTTGATGTTCATCACGATCGTCTCGTTGGTCGAGGCCAGATAGCCCTCCTCGGCATGGAACATCTCGTGGAAGAGATGGACCTTCTTGGCGTCACGGGCGAGGAGCTGCGTGGCGAAGCGCAAGGGCGCGCCCTCGCGGACCTCGCGGTCGTAGGTGACGTGGGTTTCGAGCACGAAGGTCATGCCGAGCTTGCCGTCGACGTAGCGGCGGCCCAGTCCCATGTTGCGCATGAAGGTGCCGGAGGCCTGGTCGAAGGCCGTGACATAGAAGGCCACATTCATGTGGCCGTTCCAGTCGACCCATTCCGGGACGACGGTGGAGCGGTGGGTGTCGAGCGGAGCGCGGGTGACCAGTTCGGGAAGTTCGTACGGCAGGGACTGAAGCATGGACGCTGTTACTTCTTCTTTATTCCGATGAGGCGACCGGCCTGGGCCGGACGGGGGAGGGTGGCGTGGGCCGCCGCGAGCTGTTCGATACGCTCCATGGCGAAGTCCGGCCACGGGGCGGATCGCCGGGTCTTGTAGTCGATGTTCATCAGCATGAGTTCGTTGGTGGCGGCGAGATAGCCTTCTTTCGCATGATACATCATGTGGATGAAGTGCAGGCGCTTGGGATCGTGGTCGAGGATCTGCGTCGTGATGCGCAGATCGTCTCCCTCCTTGATCTCGCGATCGTAGGTCACATGCGCCTCGAGCACGAAGGTCATGCCGATCTTGTCGCGCGTGTATTCGTAGCCGCAGCCGAATTGCTGGCAGAGCGTGTCGGTCGCCTTGTCGAAGGCCACGACGTAGTAGCCCACGTTCATGTGGCCGTTCCAGTCGATCCAGTCGGGCTGCACGGTGGCGGGGTGGCGATCGAGCGGCGCCGTGAGGTCGAGATCGATCATGGAATACGGAGATGATTTCATGCGATCGACCGTAGCGAAGGGGCCGGGCGCACCGCAAGCTCCACGCGACACCGTTGCGAGAAGCGAACATGGCGTGCGCCGGAAAAGAGGTCCTTCGACTGTGCCGCCCTACAAGCGGCTCCGCTCAGGAAGACCGGTGCACTGCACTCATCGCGGAATGTCCAGCAACTCCGCAGCCACGAGATCCGGCGCCGAGAGGATGCAGTTGTGGCCGGCTTCGATCGGGCGGTAGCGGACATGTGGCATCGTCTGGACCTTCTCGTGCATGCCGGCCGACACCGGATAACGCGGCTTGGTGCAGGCGACGTAGGTCATCGGGCGGCCGTTGCCGGCGGGATGGTGGAGCTTGATCGGCTTGGTGTAACAGGCGACCGGATGCGGCGTGAGATGCCGGTGCGTCCAGGCCGCCAGCTCCGGATCGTCGATGATCAGGCTGCCGACCGGCGCGAAGGGCAGCACCTCGGTATCGTTCACCACCTTGATCAGCTTTTTCCGCTTCGCAACGATCTCCGGCGGGATGCGGCCGAAGATCGACTGGCCGTCGGTCGCGATGCCGCCGTCGATGATGACGAGATGGCCGATGCGTTCGGGAATGCGATCGGTGACGAGGGTGGCGATCAGGCTGCCGAAACTGTGGCCGACCAGCACGATGTCGCGGAGATCCTCCTGCTCGATCGTGGCGATCGTGTCCGCGAGGAGGACATCGTTGTCGAGCGCGGGCGAGAGTTCCTCCGCGCGCTCGCCGACGCCGCGAAAGGGCAGCGCGCGGGCGTCATGGCCCGCCGCCGTCAGGCGCTCCAGAACGAACTTCCAGGTCCAGGCGCCCATCCAGGCGCCGGGAAGACAGACATAGGTACGGGGCTTGGTCATTCAGCGCGCGCCGGCGGCCTCCAGGATCGGGGCGATCTCGCGCTGGCCGCGCCGTCGTGCGTGAC
>JABMNB010000355.1 GCA_013205335.1 Rhodospirillales bacterium | reverse complement strand
GTGCACAACCCCTGGGATTGGTCGCGTGTGCCGGGTGGATCCTCCGGCGGCTCGGCCGCGGCGGTGGCCGCGCGCCTGCTGCCGGCGGCCACCGGCCCCGACACCGGCGGCTCGATCCGCCAGCCGGCGGCGTTCTGCGGTATCGTCGGCCTGAAGCCGACCTATGGCCGCTGCTCGCGCTGGGGCGTCGTGGCCTTCGCCAGTTCGCTCGACCAGCCGGGGCCGTTTGCCCGCACCGTCGAGGACGCGGCGCTGCTGCTGCAGGCCATGTCGGGCCACGACCCGAAGGATTCGACGTCGGCGCCGCTTGCGGTGCCGGATTTCGCCGCCGCGGCACGCAATCCCGACATCAAGGGCCTCAAGGTCGGGATCCCCAGGGAGTATCGCGTCGACGGCACGTCCGAGGAGATCGTGACGCTGTGGGCCAGAGGCATGGACATGCTGAAGGCGGCCGGCGCCGAGCCGGTCGAGGTCTCGCTGCCCCATACTAAATACGCCCTGCCGGCCTACTACATCGTGGCGCCGGCGGAATGTTCGTCCAATCTGGCGCGCTACGACGGCGTCCGCTTCGGCCTGCGCGTGCCCGGCAAGGACCTGACCGAGCTCTACGAGAACACGCGTGGCGCGGGATTCGGCAAGGAAACGCGCCGGCGCATCCTGATTGGAACCTACGTGCTGTCGGCCGGCTACTACGATGCCTACTACAAGAAGGCACAGCAGATCCGGGCGCTGATCGCGCGCGACTTCAAGCAGGCGTTTGAAAAGTGCGACGTGCTGCTGACGCCGACCGCGCCGACGGCAGCCTTCGCGGCCGGCGAACAGATGGATGATCCGGTGGCCATGTATCTCAACGACATGTTCACCATTCCGGCCTCGATGGCGGGGCTGCCGGGCATATCGGTGCCGGCCGGTCTCGACAAGGATGGGCTGCCGCTCGGGCTGCAGCTCCTCGGCCGCGCCTTCGACGAGGAAACGCTGCTGCGCGCCGCGGCCGCTTTGGAGAAAGCTGCGGCTTTTGGCGGGCGGCCGGCGGGATATTAGCCCGCGCGGCGAGGGCGCCGCATCCGCATGGCAAGCTTCGGTCACGAAACCGTCACGACCTTCCAATAGGCGGACGCATCAGCCCGGGAGGGACGACGATGACCAGCAAGAACGAGCCGCTACGGCGGGCAGTACTGGCGGGGGCCGCAGCGGCCGTATTTGTACCCGGCGTGGCGCGCGCGCAGGCTTGGCCCAGCCGGACCATCACTGTGGTCGTTCCTTTCGCACCCGGTGGCGGAACCGATACCTTCGCCCGGCCCTTTGCCGCCAAGCTGTCGCAGGAACTGGGCCAGCAGGTCGTGATCGACAATCGCGCGGGCGCGGGCGGCACAGTCGGCGCAGAGATCGTCGCGAAGGCAAAGCCGGACGGCTATACGTTTCTCCTCGGGTCGGTTCACCACGCTGTTGCCGTCACCGCATACAAGCAACTTCCCTACGATCTGCAGAAGGACCTCGTGCCGGTGACGACCGTTGCTTCCGTGCCGGACGTGCTGGTGATCTATCCGGGCGTCCCGGCAAAGACGCTTCAGGAGTTCGTCACCTACTGCAAGGCCAATCCGGGCAAGACGAATTTCGGGTCTGCAGGCCTTGGCACCACCCGTCATCTCGCGGGCGAGATCTTCAACGCGAAGACGGGCACGACGATGACGCATGTTCCCTACAAGGGTTCAGGGCCCGCCACGGCGGCACTCATCAGTGGTGAAGTGACAGCAGTCTTCGAAGGACTGGGCAGTGCGGCACCATATATCCGCAGCGGCAAGGTGAGAGCGCTGGCGGTGTTCTCGGCCGAACGCTCGCCGGCGTTTCCGGACATTCCGACGGCCGCCGAAGCCGGCTTGGCCGGCTTCGAATCGCTGTCATGGTACGGGCTGTGGGCGCCGGCCGGCACCGACGCCGCCATTGTCTCCGCGATGCAGGCAGCAGTCGCAAAAGCATTCGCGGCGGCCGACCTGAACAAGATCTGGCTCGAGCAGGGGGCGGCGCCCGGCGGTGCACCCACAGCGCGCTTCGCGGCCTTCGTCACCGAAGAGATCGGGAAGTGGGGCAAGGTCGTTCGGGACGGCAACATCAGCATCGAATGACGCGGGGCCGGCAGGGCCTCGAGAGGGGCTCTGGCGTGCATGGCGCCCTTATCGGATCGCAGGGCGAGCAGCCGGCGCAGTTTCAGCCGGAGGCTCCTCTCGCTGTCGGGCCAAGTGCGTTACACTTCTGGAAATCCGGGAGGAACGAAATGGCGGAATTCGATCTGGTGGTGCGCGGCGGCAACCTGGCGGACGGCACGGGATCGGCTATCCGCGAAGCCGATGTCGCCCTGAAGGACGGCAAGATCGTCGCCGTCGGCAAGGTGAGCGGACAGGGCGCGGAAGAGATCGACGCCAAAGGCCTGCTGGTCACGCCGGGCTTCGTCGACATCCACACTCACTACGATGGGCAGGCCACCTGGGATTCACGGCTGCAGCCATCGAGCTGGCACGGCGTCACCACGGCGGTCATGGGCAACTGCGGCGTCGGCTTCGCGCCGGTGAAGGTCGAGGACCGCCAGCGCCTCATCGAACTCATGGAAGGCGTCGAGGACATTCCCGGCGCCGCTCTCGATGAAGGCCTCAACTGGTCCTGGGAATCGTTCGGGCAATATCTCGACGCGCTGGCGGCCAAGCCGCGCGACATGGATCTCGGCGCCCAGCTGCCGCACGGTGCGCTGCGCGTGTTCGTGATGGGCGAGCGGGCGGCCCGCCTCGAAGAGGCGACGACCGAGGAAGTGGCGCAGATGCGCGCGCTGACCGCGCAGGCGATGCGCGACGGCGCCATCGGCTTCTCGACCTCGCGCACGCTGAACCACCGCACGGTGAAGGGAGATCCGACACCGTCGTTGCGCGCCTCGGAGGAGGAGCTTCTCGGCATCGCGCTCGGCATGAAGGACGCAGGCCGCGGCGTCATCGAGTTCATCTCGGACTTCAACACGCCGAACCCGGAGAGCGAGTTCGAGATGCTCGACCGTCTGCTCGCCGCCTCGGGCCGGCCGTTCTCGGTGTCTCTGGCCCAGGCCCACTCGCGGCCCGACGGCTGGCGCCGACTGCTCGGGCTGGTCGAAGGTCTGGTCGCCAAGGGCCACAGCGCCAAGGCGCAGGTGGCGCCGCGCCCGATCGGCGTGCTGCAGGGGCTGCAGGCAAGCCGCATCCCGTTCTCGATGTGCGCCTCCTACAAGGCGATCCAGAACAAGACGGTAGCGGAGCGCCTCGCGATCATGCGCGATCCCACGTTCCGCGCGCAGATCCTGAAGGAGAGCCAGGAGCCGCTGCGCTCGGCGATGGCGGCGCGCCTCACCGATTTCGACCGCATGTTCCCGCTGGGCGATCCGCCCGACTACGAGCCGGCGCAGGAGAGCTCGCTGGGCGCTCGCGCCCTCCGCGAGAACCGCGATCCGCGCGAGGTCGTGTACGACTACCTGATCGAAGGCGAGGGCAAGAATTTCATCTTCGCGCCCTTCGCCAATTACGCCGCCTACAACCTCGATTGCTGCAGCGAGATGATGCAGAGCCCGCATACGCTGATCGGGCTCGGCGACGGCGGCGCGCACGTCGGACTGATATCCGACGGCTCGTTCCCGACCTCGCTGCTCTCGCATTGGGGCCGCGACCGCAAGAGCGGCCGGCTCGACGTGTCGTGGCTGGTCAAGCGGCATACGCAGGACAACGCCCGCGCCGTCGGTCTTGAGGACCGTGGCGTCGTCGCGGTCGGCAAGAAGGCCGATCTCAACGTCATCGACTTCGACAAACTGCGCGTCGAAGCCCCGGTGATGAAGTGGGACCTGCCGGCCGGCGGCAAACGCCTGCTGCAGAAGGCGACAGGCTATCGCGCCACGATCGTCGCGGGCGCCGTCACCTATCGCGACGGCGAAGCCACCGGCGCGCTGCCGGGCAGGCTTGTCAGGGGCGCGCAACGGGCCGTGTGAGCGGCCCGTCGCAAAGTGGTCCGTCGATAAATGGACCGTCTGGCATCGAGGGCGATCAGTCGCCCTTGATGTCGTTGTCCTTGATGACCTTGAACCAGCGCTCCTGTTCGCTCTTCTGGTAGGCGGCGAACTCCTCGGGCGAGGTCGTCAGGATTTCCATGTTGAACTGCTCGACGAACTTCTGCGTCACGTCGGGCGCCAGTACGGCCTTTTTGATCTCCGCATGCATGCGGTCGACGATCGGACGCGGGGTGCCGGTCGGCGCATAGACGCCCCACCAGGAGTAGGAGGGGAAGGCCTTGACGCCCTGCTCGATGAGGGTGGAGGTGTCGGGCAGCGCCGGCGTGCGCTTCTCGCCGGTCACGGCGAGCGCGCGGACCTTGTTGGCGCGGACGTGCGGGCTGAAGGACGTCAGGCTGCCGATGGCGACATCGGTAACCCCGGCCAGGATATCCTGGTTGAGCGGCCCGCCGCCCTTGTAGGGGATCAGGTTGAGGTCGACGTTGTTCTCTTTCTTGATGAGGGTCATCAGCACCAGCGCCTGGCTGGCGCCGAGCACACCGACGTTGACCTTGCCCGGCCGCGCCTTTGCGTCGGTGATCACCTCGGCGAACGTCTTGTAGGGCCGGTCCGGGTGGGCGCAGATCGCCTGCGGCGTGCGGCCGATCTGCATGACGTTGAAAAGTTCGGAGTCCTTGTAGGGCAGGCCGGATGCGAAGGCGGGATTGAGGATGTGGCTGTCGAAGGTGATCATCCAGGTCTGACCGTCGGGCGCCGACTTGGCGGCAATCGCCGAGCCGACCGCGCCTGTGCCGCCCGGCTTGTTCTCGACGATGATGTTCCAGCCCGTGGTCTCGATCATCTTGGCCTGGAGGATGCGCGCCACCGGGTCGGTCGAGCCGCCGGGCGGGAAGGGCACGATGATCTTGAGGGCTCCCTTGGGCCAGTCGGCCGCGGCCTGGGCGCGGACGAGGGCGGGCGCCCCCAGAGTGGCGGCGGCAGCGCCGACGAGCAGCGTGCGGCGTTTGAACGTCGTCATGAAATCCTCCCTGCTGGAAAGTCTTGTTGTGGGCGAGCCTGACCGCGGCCGCTCCTTGGCCACGCTTTTACTTCAGCCACTTGGATTACGGAAAGGGCGATGTTGTGCCGAAATTGTGGCGTATCCTTTGGCGGAGATCGCCGAGGGAGAGCAGTTCGGCGCCAGGGGACATGGCTGCACCCCGGGAAGGATCGATTTTTTTGCCAAGCCGGGCGGTATTGGCTATCTAGCCGCCATGTCGCTCATCAAAGGTGAAACCGGCGAGTGGGAGATCGTTCTGGGGCTGGAAGTCCATGCCCAGGTGATCTCCGACGCCAAGCTCTTCTCCGGCGCGCCGACGGCGTTCGGCGCCGATCCCAACACGCAGGTGTCGCTGGTCGACGCCGCCATGCCCGGCATGCTGCCCGTGATCAACGAGCGTTGCGTCGAGCAGGCCGTGCGCACCGGTCTAGGCCTCAATGCCAAGATCAACCTGCGCTCCATCTTCGACCGCAAGAATTACTTCTACCAGGACCTGCCGCAGGGCTACCAGATCTCGCAGTACAAGGATCCGATCGTGGGCGAGGGCGTGGTCGAGATCGATCTCGACGGCGGCGTCACCAAGAAGATCGGTATCGAGCGGCTGCATCTCGAGCAGGATGCGGGCAAGAGTATGCACGATCAGCATCCAAGTCAGACCTATGTCGACTTGAACCGGTCGGGCGTGGCACTGATGGAGATCGTCAGCCGGCCCGACATGCGCTCAGCCGACGAGGCGGCGGCGTATCTCACAAAGCTGCGCTCGATCGTGCGCTATCTGGGCACCTGCGACGGCAACATGGACGAGGGCTCCATGCGCTGCGACGTCAACGTCTCGGTGCGCAAGCCCGGCGCCGACCTCGGCACGCGCTGCGAGATCAAGAACGTGAATTCGATCCGCTATGTGAAGCAGGCGATCGAGGTCGAAGCGCGGCGCCAGGTCG
>JABMNB010000354.1 GCA_013205335.1 Rhodospirillales bacterium | reverse complement strand
CGCTGCTCTCGATCTTCGCCCGTCTCGGCGGCGGCAGCTTCACCAAGGGTGCGGACGTCGGTGGTGACATGGTCGGCAAGGTCGAGGCGGGAATTCCCGAAGATGACCCCCGCAACCCGGCGACCATCGCCGACAACGTGGGCGACAATGTCGGCGACTGCGCCGGCATGGCTGCCGACCTTTTCGAGACCTATGCGGTGACGACCGTCGCCACGATGGTCCTGGCCTCGATCTTCTTCGCGGCCGATCCGGCCCTGGTGGCCAAGCTGATGGTCTATCCGCTGGTCATCGGCGGCGCCTGCATCATCACCTCCATCATCGGCACCTATTTCGTCCGCCTCGGCTCGGACGGCAACATCATGTGGGCGATGTACAAGGGGGTGATCGTGGCCGCCGTGCTGTCGATCCCGGCGATCTACGTCGCCACCGACCGGCTGGTCGGCATGAACACGGTCCTGACAGTGGGCGATCGCTCGTTCACCGGCATGTCGTTGTTCTGGTGCTCGCTGGTCGGCCTGGCCATCACCGGCCTGATCGTCTGGGTCACCGAGTACTACACCGGCACCAACTATCGTCCGGTCAAGGCCGTGGCGCAGGCATCGGTCACCGGCCACGGCACCAACGTCATCGCGGGCCTCGCGATGTCGATGGAAGCCACTGCCGGCCCGGCGCTCCTGATCTGCGCCGGCATCGTGATCTGCTACATCTTTGCCGGCCTCTTCGGCATCGCCATCGCCACGACGGCGATGCTGGCGCTCGCGGGCATGATCGTTGCGCTCGACGCCTACGGCCCGGTCACCGACAATGCCGGCGGCATTGCCGAAATGGCCGGCCTGCCGAAGGAAGTGCGCAAGAACACCGACGCGCTCGACGCGGTCGGCAACACCACCAAGGCGGTCACCAAGGGCTACGCCATTGCGTCGGCCGGCCTCGGTGCGCTGGTGCTGTTCGCGGCCTATACCTCGGACCTCGACTACTTCATCGCCCAGGGCAAGCTGGGCGTTACGGCCGTCGATTTCTCGCTCAAGAACCCGTACGTCGTGGTCGGCCTGCTGGTCGGCGGCCTGTTGCCGTACCTGTTCGGCGGCATGTCGATGCTGGCCGTCGGCCGTGCCGCGCAAGCGGTGGTCGAGGAAGTTCGCCGGCAGTTCAAGGAGAAGCCCGGCATCATGGCGGGCACGGATCGGCCGGACTACGGCCGCGCCGTCGACATGCTCACCAAGTCGGCGATCAAGGAGATGATGATCCCGTCGCTCCTGCCGGTGCTGTCACCGATCGTGCTCTTCTTCGTGATCTCGTGGATTGCCGGCCGCGCCGATGCCTTCGCGGCGGTCGGCGCCATGCTGCTCGGTGTGATCGTCACCGGCATCTTCGTCGCCATCTCGATGACGGCGGGCGGCGGTGCCTGGGACAACGCCAAGAAGTACATCGAGGAAGGCCATTTCGGCGGCAAGGGATCCGAAGCCCACAAGGCGGCGGTGACCGGCGACACCGTCGGCGACCCGTACAAGGATACGGCGGGCCCCGCGGTCAACCCGATGATCAAGATCACCAACATCGTGGCCCTTCTGCTCCTCGCCGTCCTGGCGCACTGAGCCGGCGCACGACACCCAAACGGAAAAGCCCCGGTCGAAGGACCGGGGCTTTTTCTTTGGTGCTCAGAGTTGGCGCCGAACGGTGGCCGGGCGCGGCGTCAGATGCCGCCGCCGCTGGTCGGGGCGCCGGGATTGCTGCCCCCCTGGCTCTTCGGACCGCTGAAGCGGCCGACGTTGCCCAGCACCTGCTCGAGGATGGTGAGCTCCTTGCCCGAGGTCGGGGTGATGCGCGAGACCATCCGGATGTCCTGCGCGTCCTTGAGGTCGAAGCTCTTGATGGCGTCGATGCGGCCGGTTTCGTTGAACGTGACCTGCATTACCTTCTGCGAGGTGATCTCGGGCTTGGTATAGGCCCAGTATTCCTGAGTCTGGCTGATGTAATACCAGATGTTCGGATTGAAGGTTGCGACGGCCGAGGGCGAACCGATCAGGCGGACCACGTCCTCACGGCTCTGCGCGCCGGCTTCGAGTTTCTCGACGGAACCAGGCGTCGCGGCGAAGCCGCGCAGGACAACGGTGTTCTCACACCCGCCAAGGGTGATCGCGGCGGAGATGGCGAGAACGCCGACAAGGGCGAGCGGGGCGGTGCGACGCATGGACTGCTTCTTGGCTTTGCGGGAAGAGGGATTGCAAGATGTCGTGATGAAGGGCCCCGGTCAACCGGCGCTCCGTAACGAGTTGGGGGAGGAAGCTGTTCGTGTTCCGTCGCCGCAAGCCAGAGGACGATTTCGCCACCGCTCTATACGGGCGCGTGGCCGAGCAGGCGCGTGCGGCCGAGCTGTTCGAAGCGTGCGGCATTCCCGACACGTTGGACGGCCGCTTCGATTCGCTGGCGCTCCATGCGGCCCTGATGATCGACCGGCTGCGCAGGGAGCCGGATGGGGAGGTGCTTGCCCAAGCCTTCTTCGACGCCATGTTCCGCCATCTCGACCTCACCCTGCGCGAGATCGGCATCCAGGATCTGGGTGTCGGGCGGCGGATCAAGGTCATGGCGGAGGGGCTCCACGGACGCGGGCTGGCTTATCGCGAGGCCCTGAATGGCGGACCGACGCCGCTTGCCGAGGTCTTGCGCCGCAACGCCTATGGCGGTAGGTCGCCGCAGCACCCCGAGGTTGTCGTTCGGCTCGAAACCTATGTCAGGGACTATGCCCGCTCGATCAGTGCAAAGGCCCGCAACGACTTGATAAAGTGAATTAATAAAATGTCTCAAAATATTGATAAGTCAGAAAAATCTGAAATTGAGCGTATGGTCGACCTGGAAAAGCTCGGGAACAACGGCGCAGCGCTCGAGCTTTCCACGACGGAGAGCGAGCGGGCGGCCCTTGCCAAGCGTTTCGGCTTCCTGGGCCTCCCAGCCTTTTCCGCCCGTGTGACCGTGGACCGGCGGCCGGGCGGCCAGGTCGTGGTCGAGGGGCGCCTCAAGGGCCAGATCGTCCAGGCATGCATCCTGAGCCTCGATCCGGTGACGCAGGAACTCGACGACGCCTTCCGGCTCGTTTTCTCCGAGAATCTGACCGAGGATCGCGACCCCGAAAGCGGCGAAGCGGTGTTGAACGCCCAGGGCGACGCGCCGGAACCGTTGACCGGCAACATGCTCGATGTCGGCGAAATCGTCGCGGAGCAGCTGTCGCTGACGGCCGATCCCTATCCGAGGCGGCCCGGCATCAAGCTCGAAGACGTGATGCCCAAGCCGAAGGGCGTTGCCCGCCGCTCGGCGCCCGAGCCGCGGCGGCATCCCTTCGCCGGTTTGGCGGCCCTGAAGGACAAGCCTCGCCGGGGTCGGTAATTGTTGCGGCGGCGAGATGATTTGGCTAGAGAGAGCCGCCCGCCGCGCCTATAGAGCGCGGCTGCAGCTTTTTTGGGGGCATGTCCTGCTTGGATAAGCGGGGGCGGCCCTCGTCGTGGAGATCGTTATGGCAGTTCCCAAGAAAAAGGTTTCGAAGTCCCGTCGCAATATGCGTCGCTCGCATCACGCGTTGCCGACGATGGCGTTCATGGAATGCAAGAACTGTGGCGAGCTGAAGCGCCCGCACATGGTTTGCTCGCATTGCGGCTACTACCGTGAGGACATGCCCGTCCTGGCGGACGCCGCGTCGGCCGAGAAGTAGTTCGTAGCACCCCGCCGGCAATGCGCTGGCATTCGATAGGCGGAGCGTGACAGTGGGTGCGAAGAAGATCGTACTCGCACTCGACGGCATGGGAGGCGATCACGCTCCCGACGTCGTCGTGAACGGCGCCGATATCGCTCGCGAGCGCTACCCGGGAACGACTTTCCTGCTGTTCGGCGATGAGGCGCGGCTTAAGGCGCTCGTCGACAAGCGCAAGGGTCTCGCGCAGGTGCTCGAGATCGTGCCGTCCGAAGACGCGGTGCTGGCCGAGGACAAGCCGTCCTTCGCATTGCGCCGCCGGCGCAAGTCCAGCATGTGGATGGCGGTCGAAGCGGCGGCGCAGGGCCGAGCCGACACGATCGTGTCGGCCGGCAATACCGGGGCGCTCCTCGCCATTTCCATGTTTGCGATGCGGATGCTCGAGGGCGCGCACCGTCCGGCGCTGGCCTCGTTCCTGCCGACGTCGCGCGGCGAGACGGTGATGCTCGATCTCGGCGCCAATCTCGAATGCGATGCCGACAATCTTGTCCAGTTCGCCGTCATGGGCAGTGTGTTCGCGCAGATCCTGCTCGGCCTCGACAAGCCGAAGGTCGGCTTGCTGAACGTCGGCTCCGAGGAGCTGAAGGGCCATGAGGAACTGCGGCAGGCGGCCGCCTGGCTGCGCCGCGAAGGCTCGCCGGTCTTTTTCCACGGCTTCGTGGAAGGCAACGACATCGGCGCCGGCGTGGCGGATGTCGTGGTGACCGACGGTTTCACCGGCAACGTCGCCCTGAAGGCGATCGAGGGTACCGCAAAGCTCTACACCCAGTTCGTCCGCGATGCGTTCCGGACCTCGACCTTCGCCAAGCTCGGCTATCTGTTTGCGTCGGGTGCATGGTCGAAGTTGCGCGTGCGCGTCGATCCGCGCCGCTACAATGGCGGCGTTTTCCTGGGCCTCGACGGCGTTTGCGTGAAGAGCCACGGCGGCACCGATGCGCTGGGGTTCGCTTATGCGATCGGCGTGGCGGTCGACCTGGTCCGCTACGAATACAAGAGCAAGCTTGTCGAGGGGCTGGCCCGGCTGCACGAGATCACCTCGGCAACCGAAACGCCGTCCGCATCGCTGCAGACCACCGGAGGAACTGCGTGATTCGTTCTGTCGTCCAGGGCTGTGGGTCTTATCTGCCCGAGCGTGTCGTCACCAACGAAGAACTTGCGAAGACCGTGGACACCACCGACGAGTGGATCCGGCAGCGCACCGGCATTTGCCAGCGCCACCTCGCGGCTGAAGGCGAATTCACTTCCCACCTCGCGATCAAGGCCTCGCAGCGGGCGCTCGACCACGCCGGCATCAAGGCGTCCGACCTCGACCTGATCATTCTGGCGACGGCGACGCCCGACCAGACGTTTCCCGCCACGGCGACGCGCGTGCAGGCCGAACTCGGCATGACCAAGGGAGCGGCGTTCGACGTCCAGGCGGTGTGTGCCGGCTTCGTCTACGGCGTGTCGGTCGCCGACAGTCTCATCAAGTGCGGTGTCGCTTCGACCGCGTTGGTGATCGGCGCGGAGACCTTCTCGCGCATCCTCGACTGGAACGACCGCGGCACCTGCGTGCTGTTCGGCGACGGCGCCGGGGCGATCGTGCTCAAGGGCGAGCCGGGCGCGGGCACGTCGGCCGACCGCGGCATCCTCGCCAACGCTCTGCATTCCGATGGCCGGCAGCACGACATCCTCTATGTCGATGGCGGCCCGTCTTCGACCCAGACCACCGGCTTCTTGCGGATGGAAGGCAAGGAGGTCTTCAAGCATGCGGTGGTCAACATGGCCGCCGTCGTCAGCGAGGTGCTGGAGAAGGCGGGGCTCGAATCCAAGGATATCGACTGGCTCGTCCCGCACCAGGCCAACAAGCGGATCATCGACGGCACGGGCCGCAAGCTCGGTTTGCCGCCAGAGCGTGTCGTAATGACCGTCGACAAGCACGCCAACACCTCCGCCGCGTCCATCCCGCTGGCACTCGACGTTGCGGTCAAGGACGGGCGCATCAAGAAGGGCGATCTGCTGCTGCTGGAGGGAATTGGCGGCGGACTTGCCTGGGGCGCAAGCCTCGTTCGCTGGTAATGCGAGAATTATTGCCAACGTAACGTGAACAGGCGGCGATTCAAGTCCAGCCTCTATCCCACTGATATTGACCGCTTTCCCACCTTAGAGTAAGGATTAACTGGGGGAAGAAGGGGTACCGGAGTGGACGGCCGGACTATCACGCGTGCCGATCTCAGCGAGTCAGTGTTCCAGGAAGTGGGACTGTCTCGCAACGAGTCCAGCGATCTCGTGGAGACGATTCTCTCCGAGGTGGTGGAGGCGTTGGCGCGCGGCGAATCGGTGAAGATTTCCTCGTTCGGGAGTTTCACGGTTCGCGACAAGGGGCAACGTGTCGGCCGCAACCCAAAAACCGGGCAGGAAGTTCCCATCCTGCCGCGGCGGGTCCTCGTCTTTCGAGCGTCGAATGTCCTGAAAACACTGATCAACGGGGCGCCCGGCGAGAACAAGGGGTAGTTGGGAACACGAGGGGATCAGAGATGGCCGTTTCCGTTCAGACCGTCGAAAGACGGGTCGAGAAGTCGGCGCAGGCCTTTCGCACGATTAGCGAAGTCGCGACGGAACTTGACGTTCCGCAGCATGTGCTGCGATTCTGGGAAAGCAAGTTCACCCAGGTCCGCCCGCTGAAGCGGGGGGGAGGCCGGCGCTACTACCGGCCGGAGGATATCGACCTTCTGCGACGCATCCGCACGCTGCTCTACGAAGACGGATACACGATCAAGGGCGTGCAGCGCCTCCTGAAGGAAGGGCGTGGCCGCCTGCCGGCGCAGCGCCTCGACCTCGCGGCCGAGAGCGCTCTGGAGAGCCTGCGGATCGTGTCGGCTCGCGCCGAGGCGATGGCGGGCGGGGTCCGCCAGCCGCTGCCGCGAACCGGTCCGCAGCCCTCGACCACCACGCCGCGCGCGGCGGTCCTCGACCTTCACAAGCGCCGCGAAATCGAATCGGTGCTGGAAGACCTCGAGCAGGCGCTGACGCAGCTGCGCAGCACGCTCAAGACGCAAAACTAGACCTTCAGCTTCGAACATCGCCGGGGGGCGCTGCTCAAGAGTTTGCAGGTCGGGCGTCAACGGGCCACCAGATCGGGTGGTCTTTGTAAGAAAGTGTATCAAGTATCTGAATTCATTTGGTTTTTTGCCGGGTAGGCGTATCGTGCCCGGTGAGGGGTCTTTAACGGAATCGTCAAAGGGGGACGTGACCGTGCTGGTTAATCGCGATTTCGCGCGTCATCATGCGCGCTCATTTGATTTATCTTCTATAAATGACAATAGCTTAGAGGTCGTTCTTCCTACGATTTCCGAGCTGCTTTACCTGCGTCGCGGCCTGACGCAGGCGGGCGGCAAACTGCCTCTTTTCGATCTGGACGGGCAAGACGTCGATGTTGACGTTGTCAAACGGTGTCTCCGCGCGGGCTGGGCGCAGCCTTGGTTCAAAAACCCCCTGAAACCGGACTGGCTTGTCTGCAAGCTCACGGAACTGGGGCGGCAGGTCGCGACCGCACCCTAGAGGTTCCTCGAACAGCACTGCGTCACTGGCTCAATCTGGCCGCCGACGCCGCGCGCCGCCCTTCGCGGCGCATGCGACGCTGCGCCTGCCCGATCGTTTCACACACTCTCAAATGGTTGACGTGTCGAAGGCGCCCGTGTGCGCATTGAACGTGGCCAAAGACGACTCATTTGCCAAGCCCATCGCCGTTCGAGTGAATTTATCGCCGACTTTGCCGGGAATGGCCGGAGCCGCGACATGGGGGGCCAACCGAGTGTTCCAGTCGCTTCAAGGTGGCCCCGTCGCCTGAGTTGTTCTTGAGGTCTTCCGGCCGGGACAGATGCACGCCGAGTGACGAGCCCTACTAGACCTTCATCTCGAGTTTGCCTGCGTCGATCGCCCTCAGCATGCGGGCCATCTCGGCGAGGATCGTGTCGTTGTCGTAAGGCTTGGCAAAGAAGGTCGACCCGGTGGGGAGCTGGCTCTCGTCCTTGATTTCCTTGCCGGACGCCACGATCAGGTGAATGGGCGGCCAGCGGTTGCGGATGTAGTGCGCAAGTTTGGCGCCGTCGATGGTGCCGGGCATTTCGATGTCGGTGAAGACCAGCTTCACGTCGGACCGTGCTTCGAGGATGGCGATCGCTTCATCGGCGCTCTCGGCCCCGACGCTCTCGTAGCCGGCGGTCGCGACGAGGTCGAGGGCGCTCATCAGGATGAGGTGATTGTCCTCGACGACGAGCACGACGGTAGAGCTCGAGGGGCCTGATTGGCTCTGATCCATCAAAGGCTCCGCACCGCGCCGGTCGCGGTTTCCTGCGCATGGATGATCGAGACGGTCGTGCCCGGGGCTGCGCCGCAAACGTGGACCTCCGCGTCGAGACGCTTGGCGAGCGCCTCGACGATGTTCGTGCCGAGGCCCGGCTTGCCGCAGTCGGGCCCGGACGGCATACCGATTCCGTTGTCGCTGACCCGGAGTGTCCAGTCCGGGCCCCTGGATTCATACTTCACGATGATTTTCCCCGCGCGATGTCCGGGAAACGCGTGCTTGAGCGCGTTGATGACCAGTTCGGTTACGATGAGGCCCAGACTCACGGACACATCGGCATCGGTCACGCTTTCGTCGACGACGACCTCGATGGAGACCAGCGTCGGGTCGAGGATCATCGACGCGCCCAGGCTCTTGCAGAGCTGGACGAAGTAGGTGCGGAGTTCGACGTCGCCCAGCCGCGACGCCGCAAGATGCTTCTGCACGGCGGCAATGGACATCAGCCGGCTGTGGGCGTCTCGCAGGTGCCCACGGGTCTCATCGGATTGCACGTTGCGGGCGCTCTGCATGAGAATGCTGGCGATGATCTGAAGGCTGTTCGCGACTCGATGCTGGACCTCCTGCAGGAGGATGGCCTTTTCGCGCAGCAGGTTGTCCTTGAGCTTCTCGCTGGCCCGCGCCTCGGTAACATCCGCGACAGCCAGAAGGACGCGGATGTTTTCCTTGTCCTCGTAATCGAGCTTGTGGGCATTCATGACGAGCAGCCTGGGTGCCTGCCCTTCGCGCTTGAGGTCGAATTCGTAGGCATGAACCTCGGCCGCGCCGGAGGCTGTCCCCTCAAGAAGGGAAGTAAGCTGACGGACGTCCCATTCGCCCCGTCCCAAACCAGCGAACCGATTCCCCGGGGCGCTTGCCGGTTCG
>JABMNB010000353.1 GCA_013205335.1 Rhodospirillales bacterium | reverse complement strand
CTTCAACACGGGCCTCGTCACCGGCCTCGTCGCCCTGCCCTTCGCCAGGTCTGCAATCGCACAGACTGGAGCCGCCCCGGCCTGGCAACCTTCCGGACCCGTAAAGATGGTCGTGGCCTATCCGGCCGGCGGTCCAACCGACGTGATCGCGCGCATCGTCGCCGCCGACATCTCGGGCCCGCTCGGCCAGCAGGTCGTGGTCGAGAACGTGTCGGGCGGCGCCGGCGCCATCGGCACGCGCGCCGTCGCCAAGGCCAGGCCCGACGGGCAGACGATCACGTTCGGCAACAACCAGACGCATGGCAACAACATGTTCATGCTGAAGGAGCCGGGCTACGACGCGGTGAAGGACTTCGCGCCGCTGGCCGGTGCCGGTGCCTTCGAGCATGTCTTCGTCGTGCGCAACGAACTGCCCGTGAAGAATATCCAGGAGCTGATCTCGCTGGCCAAGGCCAAGCCCGGCGAGCTGAATTACGGCTCGACCGGCATCGGCTCCGGCTCTCACCTCTCGACCGAACTGTTCATGGCGCGCACCGGCATCAAGATGACCCAGGTGCCCTATCGCGGCGCGCCGCCGCTGGTGCAGGACCTGGTGGGCGGCCGAATCGACATCTCCAACTCGACGCTGCCCAGCGTGCTCGCCCAGATCAAGGCAGGGACGATCCGCGCCATCGCAATCGGCAGCGCCAAGCGCAATCCGCAGCTCCCCGATGTCCCGACGCTCGAGGAGCAGGGCGTGACCGGCGCCAACGCCTCGTCGTGGGCCGCCTTCTTCGCACCGGCGGCGACGCCGCAGCCCGCGCTCGACCGGCTCTCGGGCGAGATCATGAAGAGCCTGAAGAAGCCCGAGGTCGTCGAGAAGATCGACAAGCTGGGCTTCACCGTCGAGCCGCGCGACCCGGCGCAGTTCAAGCCGTACCAGGAGCGGGAGATCGCGACCTGGGTGAAGATCGCGAAGGATGCCGGGATCGAGCCGGGAGAATAGGCAACGCCATGAAGAACCTCTGGTCCGACGACGACGCCAAGCAAGCCATCGCGAGCCACGCCGCCAAGGGCATCGACGAGGACCTGGCACTTCGCGTCTACACGACGCGCCTGCTCGGCGGAGAGCCGAAGCTGGTGCTCCATGGCGGCGGCAACACCTCGGTGAAGACGAGGATGGCCGACGTCACCGGCCAGCCGCTCGATGTCCTCTGCGTCAAGGGCAGCGGCTGGGACATGGGCACGATCGAGGCCCCCGGGCTGCCCGCCGTGCGCCTCTCCCCGCTGCGCGAGCTGGAAGGACTGCAGGCGCTCAGCGACGAGGACATGGTGAACGTCCAGCGCGCCAACCTGCTCGACAGCAAGGCGCCCAACCCGTCGGTCGAGACGCTGTTGCACGCCTTCCTGCCGCACAAGTTCATCGACCATACCCATTCCAATGCGGTGCTGGCGCTGACCGACCAGCCCGATGGGGCTGAGCTGGCCGCCGACCTCTACGGCAAGCGCGCCGCGCTGGTGCCCTATGTCATGCCGGGCTTTGCGCTCGCCCGGAAGACGGCCGAGATCGCGCGCGCGCATCCCGATGTCGAAGGTCTCGTCCTGCTCAAGCACGGGATCTTCTCGATGGGCGCGACCGCGGAAGAAGCCTATGTCCGCATGATCGACCTCGTGACGATGGCGGAGCAGCGTCTCGCCAAGGCCACGCGCAAGATTTTCCCGGGCGCCACCCTGCCCGCGAGTCCTGCGACGGCGGCCGAGATCGCGCCGATCCTGCGCGGACTGTTCTCGTTGCCGGCCAAGGCCGGCGGCCGCGAGGCCGCGCAGCGATTCGTGTTCGAATTTCGCAGCTCGCCCGAGATCCTGGCCTATGTGAACGGCAAGGAGATCGCGCGCTACAGCCAGCAGGGCCCGGTGACGCCCGACCATGCGATCCGCACCAAGAACGTGGCCTTCATCGCGCCCGCGCCGGAAGCCGGCAAGCTCGATGCATTCAAGAACGAGACGAAAGCTGCGCTCGAGAAATTCGCGGCCGACTACCACGCCTATTTCACGCGCTACAACGGTAAGCAGGTCACGGCGAAGAAGGAGCTCGACCCGATCCCGCGCGTGGC
Organism: Rhodospirillales bacterium; assembly: GCA_013205335.1. Classification (GTDB taxonomy): domain Bacteria; phylum Pseudomonadota; class Alphaproteobacteria; order Reyranellales; family Reyranellaceae; genus Reyranella. Next base: position 30 of record JABMNB010000353.1, on the reverse strand, counting down.
CCTGGTGCCGGGCGTCGGCCTGTTCGGCAT
>JABMNB010000043.1 GCA_013205335.1 Rhodospirillales bacterium | reverse complement strand
GACATGCTGTCGGCGCCAAGTCCGCCGTCCAGCGTGTCATGTCCCGCCAGTCCGCTCAGCGTGTCATTTCCAGCTCCGCCAAGCAGGATGTCATTGCGGGAGGTGCCGACGAGGTTGAGGGAATCGCTGCTCTGCGTCATCGACAAGGTGTATCTGCCGGTGCTGGTCGAATAGCCCTGCGCGCTGACGTAGAAGGTACCGGTCGTCGTCGCCGCATAGGTCAGGCGCGAATTCAGGCCGACGGCGTCATCGTTGAATGCCAGCTGGTTTCCGTTGGCGTCAAGCAGGCGCAGATAGGTGTCGAGGCCAGAGTCGGAGGCCGCATCCATTGCAATATCGTATCCATAGCCACTCGTCAGCGCGACCCGGAACCAGTCCTGATCGCCCGAAAGATCAACCATGGAGCCTTGTGCCATGCCGGCGACCAGCGTCGCCGTCGTACTTGTGGCCCCTGAAATGTCCACGGGTGCCGGGGGCGGCGGGGGCGGCGTCACGGTGTCGGTGTTCATAAGCGTCCCGACATCGAGACGTCCGCCAGTGACGGTCATGCCCGTGAGAGAGGAGGTGGCGGCCACGCTCGACAGTAGCGCGGTGCGGATTTGCGCTGCGGTCGCATCAGAATGCGTGGAAGCGTACAGCGCAACGGCGCCCGTCACATGCGGCGCTGCCATCGAGGTGCCACTGTATGAGCCGTATTTCTCGCCCGGCAAGGTAGAATGGATCGACGATCCCGGAGCGGCGAGATCGACCGTGGTCACGCCATAGCTCGAGAAAGAAGACAGCGCGCCGGTGCTGGTCAGCGAGGCGACGGCGACGACCGATTCAAAGCCGGCCGAGACGGTGGTCGAATAATTCGACGGATAATTGCCGATCGTGTCGTTGTTCGAGGTGCTGTTGCCAGCGGCTGCGATGAACAGGATGTCCTGCTGCGCCGAGCGATTCAGCGCGTCGGCCATCGCCTGTGAATATCCGCCGCCGCCCCAGGAATTGTTGGTCGCGATGTAATTCTCGCCCGCAGCCGCATGGGCTGCGGCGTTTGTGAAGTAATCCACCGCATTCACAGCGCCGGCTATCGATCCCGAACCCGCAGCGGACAGAAATTTCATGGCAACGATCTGGACGTTCCAGTTGACGCCCGCCACGCCGATGTCATTACCGCCGATACCGCCGATCGTGCCGCTGACATGCGTCCCATGGCCATTATCATCGAAAGGGTCGTTGTCGTTGTTGACAAAATCCCAGCCGATTAGATCGTCTTTCTGGCCGTTGGAGTTTTCGTCGATGCCGTTTTCCCAGCGGAAGTCATTCAACAGATCGCCTGCGTCGATGCGGCTATTGGCGTTGATGTCGGACACATAGGCGGCGTTGGACACGTCGTTGAGATCGCGGAAAGTAATCAGCCCGTCCAAATTGATGTCGTGCAGCGCAGTGCGCAGGGCCACCGGAATTTCAGCCTGATTGAGCCAGACGTTCAGATAGAGATCGGGATGGCTGTAGTCGATACCGGTGTCGATCACGCCGACGATGGTGGTGGAGGTGCCAGTGGCCCCCGCTGCCCAGGCTTCGCCAGCCTGGCTGCCGTAGGCGTTCACGACCGGGGTCGTGTCGCCATACATGCCCCAGAGGCTGCCACTGGTGTAGCCGGGGTCGTTGCTTATGGCATCTATGGAGAGTGTGTTGGCCTGGTCCGCCAGCAGCCTGCTGTCCTTCAGGGCCGGCGCCTCGGCGACCATCGCGTCGGGCGTAAGCCGGCTGTCGGACGCGGGCGGGCTATGGGCGTCGCCGGAAGCGGTCGACACGGCGGGATCGACGTCCGGCGCAGCGGACAGGTGGTCCATCCAACCCGACGTCGCAGCCTCGACGTGCGAATGCACGATGGAGACGTCGAAATCAGGCTCGGCGAAGGTGACGCCCGGCATGCGGGCCAGCGTGGCGATGGCCCACGCGGGATCCGCGCCGATGGCGGCTTCGACCTGCAGCAGGGACCCCGAATTGTCCGAATGATTCTCGGGGCGCACTACATCCAGGATACGAGCCCCAATTGTCTTCAGAGCCGAAGCCTGCTGATCGGGCGGGGTTCCGAAATCGAACTGCACCAGAAAACGCTCCAGGCCGTTTTCGCTGCCCAGATCGCGGTCGTTTGCATCGGTCGGCACGATGGCGTCGTCGCGGCCGAAACCGTGACGAGAAAATCGCCCCCCCAGATCGCGGTAATTTGCATAGATCGGCATGTGGGGGATGTCCCGGCCTCTGTTGAAATTGTGAAGTAAGCATTGCTCACCTTGAGCCTGTTAGGCTCGGG
>JABMNB010000352.1 GCA_013205335.1 Rhodospirillales bacterium | reverse complement strand
GCACTAGACCGCATGCCGTGCCCAGGTGGCGGAATTGGTAGCCGCACTAGTTTCAGGTACTAGCGCCGCGAGGCGTGGAAGTTCGAGTCTTCTCCTGGGCACCATGCAGGTCAGTCGGAGCACCTAACCAATGGCGATCAGCCTTCACCGCGGCGATCTTCCCGCGGACCTTTCGTTCGGCCCGATCGTGGCCATCGATACCGAGACCATGGGTCTCAACCCCCATCGCGACCGGCTCTGCCTGGTTCAGCTCTCCGCCGGCGACGGCAACGCCCATCTGGTCCAGATTCCCCGCGGCTCCGCCAAGGGTGCGGCCAAGGCGCCGCGGCTCGCCGCCCTGATCGCCGATCCGAAAGTCCTGAAGCTCTTTCATTTCGGCCGTTTCGACATCGCCGTGCTCGAGCATGCGCTGGGCGTACGATGCGAGCCGGTCTACTGCACCAAGATCGCGGCCCGCCTCACGCGCACCTTCACCGATCGTTTCGGGCTGAAGGAACTTTGCCGTGAGCTGTTGGGCGTCGACCTGTCCAAGCAGCAGCAGACATCCGACTGGGGCGCCGACAGCCTCACCGAGGAGCAACTTGCCTACGCGGCTTCAGACGTGCTGCATTTGCACGCTCTCAAGACCAAGCTGGACCTGCTGTTGGAGCGCGAAGGCCGGCGGGAGCTGGCGGACGCCGCCTTCCAGTTTCTGCCCACCCGTGCCCGTTTGGACCTCGCCGGTTGGCCCGAGCTGGATATTTTCGCACACTGAGCGTTCAGGCCTGATGACTCTGGCACGGTTTTTGCGGTAGACTGCCTATCGGGGAGGTCCAAAGACCTTCGGGGTGGGGTGTCATGCGTATCGGTCCGAGTTTAATCCTCGCGTCACGCCAGACCTTGGCGATGACGCCACAGCTTCAGCAGGCCATCAAGCTGCTGCAGTTTTCGCACCTTGAGCTGGCTGCTTTCATCCAACAGGAACTCGAAAAGAATCCCTTGCTGTCCGAGGGGGCCTCGGATGAGGGCCCGATAGCCGAATACGAAGCTCCCGCCATCGAAACGCCACGCGATACGGCCGACACTCTGGCCGCGGCGGCTCCGGCCCTTGCCGAAGCGGACGACCGCTGGACCCGCGAACATGCCGACCGGGGCGGCGATGCCACCGCGAGTCGTGTCGGCCAGCGCGAGGATGCCCCCGAGGCCCTGGATTTCGTGGCGGAGCGCCCGCGGTCCATGGCGGTTCATGTGCTCGAGCAGCTGGAGATCATGTTCGAGGACCCGACCGAGCGCCGCATCGCACTGAAGATCGCCGAAGGTCTCGACGAAGCCGGTTACTGCCGCCTCGACCCGGCCGCCGTGGCCGAAGCCGTCGCGACCGACATCGCGATCGTCGAAAAGATCTGGGCGCGTCTGCGCCAGATGGAGCCGGCCGGCCTGTTTTCACGCACCGTGGCCGAGTGTCTGGGCGCCCAGCTTGCCGAGCGCAACCGCCTCGACCCGGCGATGAAGGCCCTGCTCGACAATCTCGATCTCGTCGCCGCAGGTGAACTCGGCCAGCTTCGCCGGCGCTGCGGCGTCGATGACGAGGATCTGCGCGACATGCTGTCCGAGCTGCGCACGCTCGATCCCCGTCCCGGGCAGGCCTTCGATTTCGAACCGATCCAGCCGGTGCAGCCCGATCTCTACCTGACGCCGGCCAAGGATCCCGAGAGCGGCGAGGATGGCTGGCACATCGAACTCAACACCGATGCGCTGCCGAAAGTCCTCGTCGACCGCAACTACCACGCCACGCTGATGAAGGGTGTGCGCGCCAAGCCCGACCGCGACTTCGTCGCTGAGCGGTTCCAGTCGGCCAACTGGCTGGTCAAGACGCTGGAACAGCGCGCCACCACGATCCTCAAGGTGGCACGCGAGATCGTGCGCCAGCAGGATGGTTTCTTCCGTCACGGCGTCAGCGCGCTGAAGCCGCTTGTCCTGCGCGACATCGCCATCGCGACCGAGCTGCACGAGAGCACGGTGAGCCGGGTCACCTCGAACAAGTACATCAACACGCCGCGCGGCATCTTCGAGCTGAAGTACTTCTTCACCTCGGCACTGCCGGCGCGCACGCCGGGCGTCGTCGTCTCCTCGGAATCGGTGCGGTCCCGCATCCGCCTTCTCGTGGGCGGCGAGAATTCCCACCAGCCGCTCAGCGACGACCGCATCGTCGACCTGCTGAAGGGCGAGGGCATCGAGATCGCCCGACGCACCGTTGCGAAGTATCGCGAGGCCATGCGCATTCCTTCGTCGGCCGAACGTCGTCGCCTGGGCCGGCTGGGCATGAGCCGCCAGTTGCCGTCGGTTCTGTCGAATGCCGCCCTCGCCGCCCAGGCGATGACCGGCCCGGCCGACTGAGGCAAACGAAACCGCGGGCCGCAGAGTGCTTCCGAACCATGGCTTGACCCGACCGGGGGACCCGCCTATAGGGGCGCACTCCTTGCCGGGCGACCGAAGTTCGCGCTCGCTAACCCATTGGTGACATTGTGGAAATCGCCGATTTGCTGACCGGTCCGGAAGCCGTTCTGGCAAGCGCCAAGGCGACCGGGAAGAAAGCGTTGCTGGCGGAACTCGCCAGCCGCGCCTCCGGTCTCTTCAACGTCGACGAGCGCAAGCTGTTCGACCGTCTGCTCGAGCGGGAGCGCCTGGGATCGACCGGCATCGGCGGTGGCATTGCGATCCCGCACGGCCGGCTGGCGACCATGGTGAAGCCCCTGGGGCTATTCGCCCGCATGGCCAATCCCGTCGACTTCGACGCGATCGACGAGCGCCCCGTGGACATCGTATTTCTGCTGGTGACGCCCGAGGGCGCTGGCGCCGATCACCTAAAGGCGCTGGCCCGGGTCTCGCGCCTGCTGCGCGATCGCAGCCTCGTCGAGAAACTGCGGGCGACGGACAATGCCGAGGCGCTCTATGCGCTGCTCGTCGAGACGGTCCAGGCGCAAAGCGCCGCCTGAACCGCCATATCATTCCAAATCGTCAATGCACCAGCGCGGGCTCGAGCTCGTGCTGGCGAATCAGCGCCTGTGCGATCTCGATCGATGGCGCGGACGCCATCGGCTTGCCGTCGGCCGAGAATATGCCGATGGCATGGGCGCCATCCGGCATGCTGATCGCCTTCACGTAGGCGATGTGCTCGGCGCCGAGGCTGAGAAATGCCTCCTCGGCGAGGGGGGTGAACAGCACGACATTGTTTTCCATGGCTACCTCCTTGGCAGCGTCAACGCGTTCCGCCTCAGCGGCTGCGACGCGCGGTGATATCGATTGTACGGTCCGTATCGCCGGCAGGATTACCGGCGTCGATGCGGATGGTTCGAATGCGGGGCTCGAGCACGGGGCGCATCAGGTCGATCGACAACAGCCCGTTGTCGAGACGGGCGCCCGTCACCTCGATACCGTCGGCGAGCATGAATGCCCGCTGGAACTGGCGGGCCGCGATGCCGCGGTGAAGATAGACCCTGTCGCCTTCGTCGGCCTGTTTGCCGCGGACCGTGAGCTGGTTCTCGACGAGCTCGATCACAAGGCCGTCGCCCGTGAAACCGGCCACCGCCAGCGTGATCCGCAAGCCGTTCTCACCGATCCGCTCGATATTGTACGGAGGGTAACCCTCGGCGTTCTTGGCCAGTCGGTCGAGCGTGCGCTCGAGCTGGTCGAAGCCCAACAACAAGGGCGAATTGAACATCGATACGCGACTCATATAACCCCCCTCCGTGGAGCGAGTGGCCGGGAACCCCGTTCGGGCCTTCCCCTGGAATGAATCTGGGGTGCAGGGGGCCGGCGTTCAAGGCCCACCCAGCCCCAGCTGACCGGGCCCCCCGCCCAGCCGCCCACCCGGTCATCGCCAGAAGCCCCCGACTGGGGTAAAATGCTCGCAACCCTCCAACGCCCGGCCGCTCGAGCCTCCCGGGCCAAAGAACGAAAAGATGACGTTGGTCGCTGACACTAGACGGCCCGGGGAACCTTTGGTTTCCGGCGCCCGGCCGATTCGTTCGGTCCCGACACGCCCGTCCGCGGCGGCAAAGGGAGAGCGCCGCGCCTTCGGCCGGTGGCTCCTCGGCTCATCCCTCTATTCCCTCACTCTGGGGTATGGCACGCCGCGCAGCTTCTTCGCCGTGGCGGCCGATTCCTGGCCGGGCGATTCGGTTCTCGGGCAACGCCTGTTGTTGGCCGGTGAGTTCGCTGCCTGTGGCAGCGTCGGCACGGTGCTGCCCGATTCGGACGATCCGCCGTGGCAGCGCGCCGGTACCGCGCCGCTCTGGCTCGACGCGCTGAACGGGTTCAGCTGGCTGCGCGATCTGCGAGACAACGGCGATCCGCATGGCGCGATGCTTGCGGCACGTCTGGTCGACGACTGGACCAACCGCGAGTGGCGCTGGTCGCCGGTGACGTGGAAGCGCGACGTGCTGGCGGCCCGCATCGTGGCGTGGATACGCCATTACGAATGGATGGCCGCGGCGGCCGATGCCGGTTTCTCGGCCCGTTTCGTCTTCTCGCTCGGCCGTCAACGCATGCATCTGTGTCGCGTCGCGCGCCGCGGCATGGTCGGCCACGAAGCCGTCGCCGTGTACAAGGCGCTGATCTTTGCCGACCTCGCCTTCATCCGCGACGGCAAGCATTTCGAGAAGAGCCTCGAACAGACGCTGGCGCGGCTCTCGAAGTTCGTGAAGCGCTATGTGCTGCACGACGGCATCGTGTCGGAGCGGGCGCCTCACCTGCAGCTCACGGTGCTGCGCCACCTGATCGACGTGCGGACGGCCCTCGTCTCAGCCGAGCGCCGCGCGCCGGCCGAGCTGGTCGCCGCGATCGACCGCATGGCGCCGATGCTGCGCTTCTTCCGCCATGGCGACGGCGGCCTGGCGCTGTTCAACGGCACGTGGGAAGGCGACCGCCGCCTGATCGATCTCGTGCTGGCGCGCACCGGGTCGGGCGAAGTCGCGCCGACCATGGCGCTGGCGAGCGGCTTCCAGCGGCTGTCCGCCGGAACCTCGCTGGTGCTCGCCGACGCCGGCAGCCCGCCGGGCCGCGGCATGGACGGCATCGCCCATGCCGGCACCCTGAGCTTCGAGATGAGTGCCGCGCACGAGCGGCTGGTCGTGAACTGCGGCACCTATCCGGGGGCGCCACGCGACTGGCAGCACTTCATGCGTTTCACCGCCGCGCATTCGACGGCGGTGGTCGATGACGTCAATTCGACCGAGATCACCAATCATGGCGCGCTGGAATATCGCGCGGGCAACGTCCTGATCGACCGGGCGGACGAGGGTGGCGCGCAATGGCTCGACATGTGCCACGACGGCTACCGCTCGCTCTATGGCATCATCCATCGTCGGCGGCTGTGGCTGTCGCCCGACGGTGGCGACCTGCGCGGCGAGGATTCGTTCCTGGGCTATGACGGCCGGCCGGTCACCGTGCCGGACCAGCGCTACATCGTGCGCTTCCATCTGCATCCGACCGTGAAGGCCACTCTGGCGCAGAGCGGTCAGGCCGTGCTGATGCGGCTGCCGAGCGGACGCGGCTGGCGGCTGCGCGCGACCGGCGCCGGTATCGGTCTCGCCGAGAGCATCTATCTCGGCGAGCAGGGTCGCGTACGCCGGACCGAGCAGATCGTGCTGGTCGGCCAGGTCCCGGCGGAGGGCACCACGGTGAAGTGGGCCCTCACGCGCATGGAAGGGTAACGACTAGGGCTTGAGGAAGCCGACCGCCCGGTAGACCTCGTCGAGGATCGGCGCCGCGATGGCCCGGGCGCGCTGGGCGCCGTTGTGCAGCACGCCGTCGACATGGCCGGGGTCCTTCATCAGCCGCTGCATCTCCGTTCCGATCGGGCCGAGCTTGGCGACCGCCAGGTCCGTCAGCGCCGTCTTGAATTCGGAGAACTGCTTGCCGGCGAACTGCGCGACGACGGCGTCCTTTTCCTGATCGGCGAGGGCGGCATAGATACCCAGCAGGTTGTCGGCGTCCGGCCGCTTCACGGCATCTTCCAGCGTGTCCGGCATCGGCAACGGGTCGGTCTTGGCGCGGCGGATCTTCTGGGCGATCGCGTCGGCATCGTCGGTGAGGTTGATGCGCGAATAGTCCGATGGATCGGACTTGCTCATCTTCTTGGTGCCGTCCCGCAGGCTCATCACACGCGTCGCCGCGCCGAAGATCAGCGGCTCGGTGATCGGGAAGAAGTCGGGTTGGCCGAAGTCGTTGTTGAACTTGATGGCGATGTCGCGAGTCAGTTCGAGATGCTGCTTCTGGTCTTCGCCGACCGGCACGTGCGTGGCCTTGTAGATCAGGATGTCGGCCGCCATCAGCGCCGGATAGGCGAACAGGCCCAGCGAGACGTTTTCGCGGTCCTTGCCGGCCTTCTCCTTGAACTGCGTCATGCGGCTCATCCAGCCCATGCGGGCGACGCAATTGAAGATCCAGGCGAGCTGCGCATGCTCGGGCACCATCGACTGGTTGAAGACGATCTGCTTGGTGCCGTCGACGCCGGCCGCGAGGAAGGCCGAGGCGATCTCGCGCGTCTGGGCCGCGAGCATCCTGGGGTCCTGTGGCACGGTGATCGCGTGCTGATCGACCACGCAGTACAGGCACTCATAGTCGCCCTGCAGGCGCGCGAAATTGCGGATCGCGCCGAGATAGTTGCCGAGATGGAGATTGCCGGTGGGCTGTACGCCGGAAAGGATCCGGCCCTCGAGGCCGCGCGCGGCGTAGGGCGCGAGGTGCGGGTTGGGCGCAGCGGCGGCGCCGGTCGTCGTGTCGGTCATGGATGTGGACTCCGGGTCAGGTCGATGGCGCGGGGTTTGGACCTCCGCGCACCCCGCCGGTGGAAGGTCAGGGGCGGGCGGGTATCGCGCAGACCGCCCCGATAATCAAGGCGACGGCATTGACGACGCCGTTGGCGGCTGGTCCGATCGAATTGCACGCATCTTGCAAGATGGCAGGAGCGTCAGGGACCGGCTTCGACACTCTGGATGGAGGCATCCGATGGACGAACGTGGCTTGCGTGTTTTGATCGACCGGGTGAAGGCGGGCGGGCTTTCCCGTCGTGCCTTCGTGAAACGCCTGGCGACAGTGGGTCTCACCGCACCGATGGCGACCCAGCTCCTCGCTTTCTCTGGCGTCGCGATGGCGCAATCGACGCCGGTCTACAAGCCGACCAGGCGCGGCGGCGGCGGCCTGCTGAAGGTCCTGTGGTGGCAGGGGCCGACGCTTCTCAATCCGCATTTTGCCGTCGGCACCAAGGACCAGGACGGCTCGCGCCTGTTCTACGAGCCGCTGGCCGCCTGGGACCGCGACGGCAACCTCCGGCCCAAGCTCGCCGCGTCGATCCCGAACCGCGAGGACGGCTCGCTCGCCACCGACGGCAAGTCGGTGATCTGGAAAATGAAGCAGGGCGTGAAATGGCACGACGGCAAGCCCTTCACCGCCGACGATGTCGTCTTCACCTGGGCCTATTCCAGCGATCCCGCGACGGCGACGGTCAGCAGTGGCTCGTACAAGGACGTCGTGGTCGAGAAGATCGACGACTTCACCGTCGTCGTGAAGTTCAAGCAGCCCACACCCTTTTGGGCGGACACCTTCGTCGGCTGGGCGGGTGGCATCATCCCCAGGCATCTGTTCGGTAATTACATCGGCGCGAAGTCGCGCGACGCCCCGACCAACCTGAAACCGGTCGGCACCGGCCCCTACAAGTTCAAGGACTTCAAGCCGGGCGATCTCGTCACCGGCGAGATCAATCTTGATTATCACGTGCCCAACCGGCCTTACTTCGACGCGATCGAAATGAAGGGTGGCGGCGATGCCGTGTCTGCGGCGCGCGCGGTGCTGCAGACCGGCGAATTCCACTTTGCCTGGAACCTGCAGGTCGAGGACGAGATTCTCGTGCGCATGGAGAAGGGCGGCAAAGGTCGCGTGCTGATCACTCATGGCGGTGGCATCGAGCACATGCAGTTGAACAACACGGATCCCTGGACCGAGGTCGACGGCGAGCGCTCGAGCCTGAAGACGAAGCATCCGACCCTGTCGGACCCGTCGGTGCGACAGGCGATCGCCCTTCTGATCGACAAGGACTCGCTCGAGAAGCATATTTATGGCCGCATCGGAATCGCGACGGCGAATTACATCAACAACCCGGAGCGTTTCCGGTCCAAGACCACGAAGTACGAATTCAACATCGACAAGGCCAACGCCCTGCTCGACAAGGCGGGATGGGCTCGCGGCGCCGACGGCATCCGCGCCAAGGACGGCAAACGGCTGAAGTTCGTCTACCAGACCTCGATCAACCAGCCGCGCCAGAAGACGCAGCAGATCATCAAGCAGGCCTGCCAGAAGGCGGGTATCGAGATGGATCTGAAGTCGGTGACGGCGTCGGTGTTCTTCTCGTCGGATGTCGCCAATCCCGACACCTACACCAAGTTCTATGCCGACCTGCAGGAATACAGCAACGGCATGAATGCGCCCGATCCCGAGGTCTTCCTGCGCCAGTTCTGCTCGTGGGAGGCGGCCACCAAGGAGAACAAGTGGCAGGGCCGCAACGTCACGCGCTGGCAGAACCAGGAGTACGACGACACCTACAAGGCGGCCCAGGTCGAACTCGACCCGGTGAAGCGCGCGGCGATGCTGATCAAGTGCAACGAGCTGGTGGTCAACAACCAGGTCACCATTCCGCTGGTGGCGCGGCCGAGCGCCGTCGCCGGCATCAACGCCCTGGTCGCCGAGATCAGCGGCTGGGACAACAACACCTGGGATCTCGCGAACTGGTATCTCGACGGCTGATCGTCTGGGCCACTCGTCAGGGCCCAGGCGTCAGGCGGTGTCGTGGCCGGGATCGCGATCCTGGTCGGGATGGTGGAACAGCAGGACCACAACCACCGACGAGAGCGCGAGCGCCGTCATCAGCAG
>JABMNB010000351.1 GCA_013205335.1 Rhodospirillales bacterium | reverse complement strand
TCGGAAGCCCTCGGGGCAGGCTCCGCCGCGTAGCGGAGCATCGCCAGACACAAGAGACCTTGCCGAACCGAAAAGCCTTTGCAGAATAGACCCGTATGGTGCCCGACCTGTCGGATTGCCCGCCGGCCAAGCGGCTGCGGGGCAAGCCGTCGATGCGCATCGGCGACATCCTGGCCGAGGACGCGACCGAAAGCTATTTCCCGGAATTCAAGAAGGCGGCGCTCGACATGATCCGCGCCCAGGGCGCGATCGTCGGCTGGACCGCCACCGTCGACCAGATCGCCGGAGCGCTCCGTTGACTAATGAATCGCGCGCTCGCGCGAGACGTAGTGGCCGCGCTTCAGCTCCTTGAAGAACTGCGGCACCTGCGGGTGCGACACCGGCTTGCCGGTGTCGTCGGCCAGCAGGTTCTGTTCCGAGACGTAGGCCACGTAGGTGGTCTGCGCGTTCTCGGCGAGCAGATGATAGAACGGCTGGTCGCGCCGCGGCCGCACCTCTTCGGGAATCGACGACAGCCACTCCTCGGTGTTCGCGAACACCGGGTCGACGTCGAAGATCACGCCGCGAAAGGGGTAGATGCGGTGCTTGACCACCTGGCCGATGGCGAACTTGGCGCAACGCAGGGGCGGCGCGACGAGCGCCGGGGCGGAAGCCTGATTGATAGGGTCCATAGGCAAAGTATTGCTCCGAACAGGCCGGTAGGCAACGCAGTCGGGACGCCGGATTCGACCGTCGACTGCAAGAATACGTGAAAACAGCCGCACGGACCGCTACGCAAGAATGTGGCCAGATCGATGGACCCTCGCGCATCGGTTGACGGGACCCACCCGCCTGTGGACTCTGGCGCCGCAGTTGCCGGGAAGGTTTTATTGGTCGACGGTCTTAAAGTCCGATTCTGGGGCGTGCGGGGATCCATCTCATGCCCCGGCGCAGAATACGTCCGCTATGGCGGCAATACATCGTGTCTGGAAGTCACCGCCGGCGGTCGGCGGCTGATCTTCGACGCCGGGACGGGTATTCGCACGCTGGGCGTAGAACTCGCCCGCCAGGCACCGCTCGACATCGACATCTATTTCACGCACACCCATCTCGATCACATTTCCGGCCTCACTTTCTTTGCCCCTCTGTTCGAACAGCGCAATTCGGTGCGCATGTGGGCCGGCCATCTCGAGGCGCCCTACACGTTGAAGAAAGTCGTCGGTCATTTGATGCAGGCGCCACTCTACCCGGTGTCGCTCGACGTGTTCCAGGCAACGGTCGAGTTCAGGGAGTTCAAGTCCGGCGAGGACCTGTCGTGCGGCGCAATCGCCGTGCGCACGGCGCCGCTCAATCATCCCAACGGCGCCACGGGCTACCGCATCGACCATCTCGGCAAGTCGATCTGCTACATCACCGACACCGAACACCGCGAAGGCCAGGTCGACAGCACGATCGTCGAGCTCTGCCGCGGCGCCGACGTGATGATCTACGATTCCAGCTACACCGACCAGGAGTACGAGCGTTATCGCGGCTGGGGCCACTCGACCTGGCAGGAAGGCGTGCGGGTCGCCGACGCGGCCGGCGTCGGCACGCTGGCCATCTTCCATCACGATCCCAGCCACGACGACGCATTCATGGACGGCGTGGCACGTGAAGCCGCCCTCGTGCGCCCGGGGATTACGGCGGGCGGCCTGCCGCGCGTCCTCGTGGCCCACGAAGGCCTGACCCTAACGCCGTGAGCAGACCACGATGAGTGCCAGGTCCAACCTGCGCGGCCGCTGGCGGCGATTCGCCCTGGGACTGCCGACCGTGCTCGGCCTGAAGCCGCGCGGCTGGTTCATCCCGCACCGCTATGCGCCGATGCTGCCGCCGCCCGGCGCGCAGCCGCCCTATCCGGCAATCGAACGCCTGTTCGAGGAGCATACCGACCAGTTCGCCGCCGTTCTCGATGCCGTCGACGCGCGCGCGGCGGCGCTCGAAAGCTGCAAGGCGATGTTCGAGCAGTCGTGGTTCCCGTCCCTCGATGCCGCCGTTGCCTACGCTCTGGTCCGCGAGCGCAAGCCGCGCCACATCATCGAGGTCGGCTCCGGCCATTCGACGCGCCTGCTGTCCAAGGCCGTGGGCGGCGTCGGTGAAATCCTGGCGATCGATCCGGCCCCACGGGCCGATATTGCCGACCTGCCCGGCGTCCGCGTGAAATCGTCGACCCTGCAGGAGGCGCCCGGGACGGTCTTCGACGGGCTGATGCGGGACGACATCCTGTTCATCGATTCCAGCCACATCCTGATGCCGGGCAGCGACGTCGACATCCTGCTGAACCGCGTCCTGCCGCGCCTGCCGTCGGGCGCGCTGGTCCACATCCACGACATCTTCCTGCCGTTCGACTATCCGGCGATCTGGGGCTGGCGCGCCTACAACGAGCAGCAGGGCGTCGTGCCGCTGATGACCGGTGGCGCCTTCAAGCCGCTGTTCTCCAGCGTCTGGGCGGAACGGCGGATGGCCGACCGGCTCCGCGCCTCGGTGATCTCGCGGCTGCCGCGGCCGCCGGACGCGCTGCCCGCCAGCCTCTGGCTGGAAAAATGCTGATGCTCGGCCGCCTGCGCGACTGGTTGTTCGGCGGCGGCGGTGCGGCCCAGCTTCCCGACCGTGTGCGCGATGCGATCGCACGCCAGCAGGAGCAGAGCGAAATCCTGATCGGCTGGGTGCAGCTCGTCATCGTCGTGCTGGTCACGACGGTCTACCAGACGAGCACAATGCCCGGCGGCGTCGTGCAGGAGGATTATTCCTTCGAGTTCGAGGTGCTGGCGATCTACGGCGCCTTCTGCCTCGTGCGCCTGGCCTTGGCCTATGCGCGCCTGCTGCGGCCCTGGATGCTCTATCTGTCGGTGATCGCCGACATCTTCCTGCTGATGGGGCTGATCTATTCGTTCCATTACAAATACGCCCAGCCGGCCGTCTTCTATCTGAAGGTGCCGACGTTTCTCTACGTGTTCCTGTTCATTGCGCTCCGGGCGCTGCGCTTCGAGGCACGCTTCGTCCTGTTCACCGGCCTGACGGCGATCGCCGGCTGGATCGGCCTCATCCTCTA
>JABMNB010000350.1 GCA_013205335.1 Rhodospirillales bacterium | reverse complement strand
TGCCCGAGCTGGGCTGGAAGTACGGCTACGATTTCTTCTGGGTGATGGTCGTCGTCATCGTGAGTTCCATCTTCCTTTGGCTGAAGCGCAAGCGCTGGATCTGAAGACGCCATGACCTACCGGATATTCGGCTCGGAACTGTCGCCTTATTCGGTGAAGGTGCGGTCCTTCTTTCGCTACAAGAGTATCGGCCACGAATGGATTCCGCGGTCGCCCGAGGTCCAGGCGGAGTTTCAGAAATACGCCAGGTTGCCGCTCGTCCCGCTGGTCGTAACGCCAGAGGGCGAAGGCATCCAGGATTCGACACCGATCCTCGAGCGCTTCGAGTCCTCGAGCCCCCAACCGTCGGTAATTCCCAACGATCCGGCGCTCGCCTTCGTCTCCGCGCTCCTCGAGGAGTATGGCGACGAGTGGGGCAACAAATGGATGTTCCATTACCGCTGGCGCTTTCAGCCCGACGCCTGGTCGACGGCCGAGCGCATCGCCGAGCAGATGATGGGCGCGCAAGGTACGCTCGCCGTCGCTCAAGCGCGCGCGGCGGTGGCCGGGCGCATGATGGGCCGGCTGGGCTTCGTCGGCTCGAACGAACGGACGCAGCCGCTGATCGAGGCCTCGTTTGTGAAGGCGTTGGGCCTGATCGAGGCGCATCTGGCCTCTCGGACCTTCCTGCTGGGGGGCCGGCCGGCGATGGCCGATTTCGGATTGTGGGCTCAGCTCTACGAGGCTGCTACCGATCCGACTCCCGGAGCGATCATGCGCGCCTCGGCACCCAGGGTTATGGGCTGGGTCGAACGCATGCTCTCGCCCAAGGCCGAAGGCGGCTTCGAGACGCTGTCGGCGCTGGCTCCGACCCTGATGCCGCTTCTCGCGCAGGAGGTCGGCGCTCTGTTCCTGCCGTGGTCGGCTGCCAACGCCGCCGCGATCGGGCGCGGCGACAAGAGCTTCACCATGAGCCTCGGCGGCGCGGAGTGGACGCAGGAGCCTCAGAAGTACCATGCCCGCTCGCTGGCCGAGATCCGCCGCAAGTTCTCTGCGGCGAAGGGCGCGCCTGGGCTCGAGTCTCTGCTGGCGGAGAGCGGCTGCCTGGCGATCCTCGCTGCTTAGCGCAGCGACGTCAGGATCAGTGTCGCGCCGGACAGGCCGAGCAGGCCGAGCAGGAGTCGCCGGAACTGCGCTTCATTGATGCGGCCGTAGAGCGCCAGGCCAATCCGTGCGCCGATCAGCGTCGTCGGTACGGTGATAGCGGCCCAGATCAGGAATGTAGCGTCGAGCAAGCCTGCGATCCCTGCCGACACGAGGGCAAGGAACAGCACGCTCATGTTGTACGGCTGGTTGACGCCCCGCTGCTCGTCCTTGCCAAAGCCGCGAAGCTGCGCCCAGATCGCCGGTGCCGGGCCGCTGAGGCTCGCCATACCGCCCATCACGCCGCCAATGAACCCCACGGCCGCGTCGGCTGGACGACCGCCGCCTGTAACGATGGGCGGGCGGCGCACGAATGCCATCCAGGCGCTGTAGACGATCAGCAGGACGCCGACGCCCATCTTGAGCGGCGCGGGCCGGACATGGTCGAGGAGCAGGGTACCCAGCGGTACGCCGACGATGCCCGCGGTCAGCATCGGCCACAGGCGTGACCAGCGCACGCCGCTCCAGATGCGCGGCAGCGACTGGATATGTCCGGCGACGCCGCAGAGGGCGGTGAGGGGAGCGGCCGTCAGCGGCGACATCGCCTGCAGCCAGAATCCCAGCGCCACCAGCGCATAGCCGGTGCCGCTCAATCCGTTGACGAAGCCCGCGGCCAGCGCCCCGGCGACGACGATTGCGATGTCGCCGGGGGGAGGCAGGGTCACGGCCGGTTAGGCTCCGGAGCTGAACGCCTGGATGCCCGTCATGGCGCGGCCGAGGATCAGGGCGTGCACGTCGTGTGTGCCCTCGTAAGTGTTGACGGCCTCGAGGTTCATCGCGTGACGGATCACGTGATACTCGTCCGAGACGCCGTTGCCGCCGTGCATGTCGCGGGCGACGCGGGCGATGTCGAGCGCCTTGCCGCAATTGTTTCGCTTGATCAGCGAGATCATCTCCGGCTGGGCATGGCCCTTGTCCTTGAGGCGGCCGACCCGCAGGCAGGCCTGGAGACCGAGCGCGATCTCGGTCTGCATGTCGGCGAGCTTCTTCTGGATGAGCTGGGTGGCGGCCAGCGGCCGGCCGAACTGCTTGCGCTCCATCGTGTAGTTGCGCGCCTGCTTCCAGCAGAATTCGGCGGCGCCCATGGCGCCCCAGGCGATGCCGTAGCGCGCGGAGTCGAGGCAGGTGAACGGGCCTTTCAGGCCGCGCACCTCGGGGAAGGCGTTCTCCTCGGGGCAGAAGACGCTGTCCATCGCCACCTCGCCGGTGATCGAGG
>JABMNB010000042.1 GCA_013205335.1 Rhodospirillales bacterium | reverse complement strand
CGCGAGCGATTGGGTGGGCTCCTGCGCTACTATCATCGTGAGGCGGCGTGATGGTGCGTCGGTCGGACAAATTATTTGGCCGTACGGGGTGAATTCGCAAATGTTTCACCGCTTAAACGCGCGGGGCGTTTACAACGACTTCAAGCTTTCACTTTCGGACGAGTGTCACAGCGCTGAATGTCTCATCATCAGCGTTGGGCACAACGATGAAGGCGCCGGAAACATCAACCCCGGCACTTGGAAGACACCGGGACATATAAAAGTTGATTCGGCCCTGAAGGTCGCAATTATACAATGATGAAATCGTCTGCTGTGAGCGTGCCGGACCGAGACGTCAGCGTGGCGAAGTGAACAGCCGCGTTTCCACCGGCGCCATCGGCGTCATACCTCAGTGCGCCTGTGCGAGTGTCGAAGATGATGCAGCAATAGGCTGTGTTTGAATTACGGAGACGCACCGACGGGCCGGGCTTGATGGAAGCGCACCCCTCAATGCAATGCGCTAAATCTGTCAGGGAACGATGATGGCCGACAGGCCGTGCCGGGCAGCCGCCTGCGCCAGGCGACCATCCTTCTTGATCGCCGCCACGAACGCGTCTACGAGAGCCAGCCATGCCGGATCGCCCTGCTTCACCGCGTAGGCATAGTTGGTAGGTGCGATCGGCGCCGGCGCCTCGATCACCAGCGTCCAGTCGTAGAACAGCAGCATGCGCCGGGTATAGGGATAGTCAGAGATAAACACGTCCGCGCGGCCGGCCTGGATTTCGGCCTCCCGAGTCCGGGGCGGCGCCACGCTCAGGATCTGCGCCTGCTTCAACAGGCGGCTCATCAGCGGCTCCATGTAGGTGCCGCGCTGCACCGCAACAACCACCCCGGGCTGGTCGATGTCCTTCCAAGCCTTGATCCGCTGCTGGCTCTTGGTCGTGACGGCGTATATGTCGGACTTCAGGTAGGGCGCGGAAAAAGCGATACGGCGGCTGCGCTCCTGTGTTACTCCGATCGCGAACATTGCCACATCGCAGCGATCGTTCTCGAGAACATCCATGAAGTCGACGAACGAGGTATCGACGAAAGTCGCCCGTACGCCGAGATCCGCCGCGAACTGGCCGGCGAGGTCGATGTCGATACCTTCCAGACGATTGGTCCGCGGATTAAGGTAGGATACGGCGAAGTAGGCTGGCCAGATGCAGATCCGCAGCTCCCCTGCTGTGCGCACCGCCTCGAGCCGCGACGTCGCAGGCTGCGCCGTGATATCTGACGGCGCCACCACGCACGCCATCAGCAGAATCAACAAGCCGACAAGGGAATAGACTATCGCGTGCATCAGCGACAGTATCCCGGGCATCGTGCGCAGACTCAAGTGCTGCCGAGGGAGAACATGACCCGACACGCAGTGATCGCAGGCACCGCTGCAATTCTCGTCTCGTTGGTATTTGTATTCGGCCTGCAGGTACATCAAGGCCACCGCCGAGCCCTAGCGGGCGCGTGGGACGTTGTCACGGTGATCGCGCAGGTCGCGAATGACCACGCCTTCCGCTCGTTCCAGTTGGTGGAAAAAACGTTGGAGCAAGCCCGATTCCTTGAGGCGCAGGGCCTGCCCGCCGACCAGAGCATTTTCGCTTCGACCCTGGTGCGCGAGATCGCGATTCTAGACGCTGGCGGCAGCATTGTCCGCTCGAGCCTGCCTGGCTCGATCGGCGCCCGGCCCTTCACCGAGGCCGATCTGAACCGCGCGCGCGCCAAGCGCGGCCTCGTGGTATTCAGCGCCCTCACTCCTGGCCGGACCTTCGGCGACCTGCCGCAGGACGCGCAGCGCTCCCAGCGGTACCTGCTGCCTGCCCTGATGGCGGCGCCGCACGGCGGTTTCATTGCCGCCGCCGTCAATCCCGACTACTTCGCGCAAGTCTACACTCCGGGGGGTACGGCCAACAATGAGATGTCGATTACCCTGCTCACCCTGTCCGCCGTGGTCGTCGCTTCGTCCGCAGGTTCGCCGCTTGCCCCCGGCACATCGCTCTCTGGCACGCCGCCGTTCAACGGCTCCGTCCTCAATCAGCAAAGCGGCCGGATCGGCGAGTCCGGCGACGCAACCGATCTCGTATTTTTCCGCACGACGCCGCTCTTCCCGTTCGTCACGCTCGTGAGCGTGCCGCGCGCGGCGGTCCTCGGTGAATGGCGGTCACAAACCATCCTCCTGGCTTCGCTGCTGGCGCTGGTATTGCTTGGCGCTGCGATGCTTTTTCGCCAGGTCGACCTCCGCCAGCGCCAGCAACGCCGGCTTGAGGAAGCCGAACGGGCGAGCCGCATGACCCGGTTTCTGTCGGCGATTGTCGACTCACCGTCGTCGCTGACGGCGATCGTCTCGCCCAACCTCGACATCATGCGCGCCAACGACAGCTTTCGGACCAACCTCGACTGCACCACAGGCAACCTCGGCCCCGTCCTGAAGCGGCCCGACGTCTCAGGGGGCGCGCGCATCCTCGAGTTCGCCGAGCGGCGGACACAGGAAGCCGAGGACTTCGACCTGTCCCTTTCGCAAGGCAACGGCGTGTTCTCAATCCTGCGCTTCCGGCTCACCTGGCATGTCTTCCCCGACATGGGCGAATGCCTGGTGCTGGTCGGCCAGGACGAGACACGGCGGCGCACGACAGAGATGGCGCTGGCGCAGTCGGCCAAGCTGATCACACTCGGCGAGATGGCGACCGGCATGGCCCACGAGCTCAACCAGCCCCTGAACGTCATCAGGATGGCCGCGCAAATCACGCAACTCGAACTGGACGAGGCGACCGCGCCCGGCGGGGCGGCCGCGGCACTGCCGGTCGACGACCTGCGCCGCGTCCTGCAACAGATCACGGAGCAGGTCGATCGGGCGGCCAGTATCATCGACCACATGCGCATCTTCGGGCGCGCGCCATCAGGCGAGGCGCAGCCGATAGATGCCGTTCAGGTTTGCCGCGACGCAGTCAGCCTGGTGCGAGAACAACTGCGCTCCCTGGGCGTCGCCATTGCAGTAGAGGATCCCGGCGAGGAACTGCTGGTCCGCGTACACCGCATTCTGATCGAGCAGGTGATCGTCAACCTCGCGATGAACGCACGGGATGCGATCTCCGACGATAGGCGCTCGACGGGCAAGGTTCGGGTACGGCCGCAGCGCGCGGCCGACGGCAAGGTGGTGATCCTGGTTTCCGACGACGGGCCCGGCGTTCCGGCCGTGCTGCGCAATCGCCTGTTCGAGCCGTTCTTCACGACGAAGCCAGTCGGCAAGGGCGTCGGGCTGGGTCTGGCGATCTCTTTCGGCATTGTGCGCGACAGCGGCGGCAGCCTTACGCTCACCGACGATGGTTCCGGGGCCACGTTCTGCATCGAACTGCCAGGATACGGCCAAGCGGCCGAATAGAAGGGCCACGGTTTGGCGTGAACGTGAGGATCATCGAGCACTATCCCTTCGCAGGCGATGGTAAAGAGCCGAGGCCGGCCGGGGCGTTGCCGGCGCAGGACGGTCAACTGGTGTCGCAAGGCGACGAGTTCGACCTCCAGGGTGAGGCGACTACGAACCCGGAACGAGAGCAGG
>JABMNB010000349.1 GCA_013205335.1 Rhodospirillales bacterium | reverse complement strand
GGCCTACGTGACGGGGACGGTGGATCAGGAGCTGCTGGCGCGGAGCGAGTGCCTGGCGGCCGAGAACCGCATCCTCAAGGCGCAACTGAATGGTCGGCTGAAGCTCTCGGACGCTGAGGTGTCGCACAAGCAGGACTAGGCGATGGACTTGCGGCGCATCGGCCGGATGTAGGCGAAGTTGACGGGAGAGGAGCCCAAGGGCTGATTGGAGCCGCCGTAATGTTCCAATGCTGCGCTTCACTGGCGTTTAAGGGTGGTGGCCCAGTTCTCTCCTTTGACCACTCCGGCACGCCACTCCCTACAGAACCCTGTAGGCTGAAGAGCTTGCGATGAATCGCGCTCTTTTCGCTCCGCTGGTGATACAGTCGGAGGCTGCATTGAGCGTCAGGATGGCTACTCCATTCAAGCATCCCCGGACGGGCGTCGATTACATTCTTCGCGCCGTCCCCAAGGACATCCGAGAGACATTCGGCAAGTCCCAATTCCTCAAGTCGCTTGGCGCCAACAACGACCGCGAAGCCAAGTTGCTTTTCCCAGCGGCGCTACAGGAGAGCGACGCTGCGTTCGCCAGAGCGCGGGGCCGGCTTGCCGCTGTCGATGTGCTCGACGATGTGCAGATTGCGGAAAGGGACTGGCGACAGGCCGGATCGGCGGGGAGCGAAAGACGCCTGCTCGTAGCGTCTAAGACGCCGTGCTGGTGCGGGCCGGATCGAGCTTGCGTCCTGGCCGTGGTCCATGCGGGCAGTTGGGATCATCCGCAGGCGTGCGGGCGGGTAGGGCTGCGGCGGACGTGCCGCGCTCGGTGGTGGTCGTCATGATCTCCTGGCAGAATGGAGAGCGCGCGCCCCAGCCGTGAAGCCGGGGAGCGAGGTGCGGCTACTTGTTGCCGCGCGTATGGAGATCGTGTGCGTTCCAGCCCGCCCAGCAAATTCGAGGCCCAAGCTGAAGCCGGAAGGCTGGCACAACTGGAATGTGAGAGCAGGCCGCCCCGGAGCGAACACGGGAGAGGTCATCGACGCCCTAAACCGCTACATGGGTCGCGGGGTCGTCGATTACACGGTTGTTTGATGTGCCTGAGACGACGGCACGAACGGTGGCGAGAACCTTTCCGTCGAGGCGATAGCGGTGCGTCTCTTCCATCTGCCGGCCGTTCACCGTGAAGCGAATGAACGTCGCCCTCTGCGATATTGCCTCGCTCGTCTGCAAGCGCCGCGAGCTGGGATACGGAGGAGATTTCTATTTTCATTTTCCTGTGAGGTATTGCGAGGGCAGCGCTTTAGGCACGCTGTAGCTTGTAGATGCGGTACTTCGCGGCGAGCGCCTTGAGGCCGCCCGTCTCGTTGTTCTTGATGAGGGCGAGCGCTCTGGCCGCTTCAATGAGAGATTTTTTCCGGCGCTTATGCATGAACCAACCAGTTGGTGAAGGACGCAACCTTGATGCAATCGTCAAATTTCTTCGATACGCTGGAAACGGACGTTCTCGCGATCGGCAAGCGGTCTGAGGGATCAAGCAAGGTTGAGAGATTTTGAGATGTCGCGTTCGTTCATCTTGCAGCTTTGTCCCATAGGGCTTCTGCCCCAAGGGCTGCCGATCCGGGAATCCGGCTTGTTGTCATGAAGCGCTCCGCGTCAGATGGTGCGGCCTACGCATCTGGCAAGGCGATGCGCTGGGCTTGGCTTTTTGGTCTGTGGCTGGTCATTTCGGGCGCTGCCCCCGGTTCTCTGGTGATCGGTGCCATCGTGGCGGCGCTGGCCGCATGGGTCAGCCTGTATCTCGTGCCTGCGGGCGTATCCCGCTTTCGACCCATCCCGCTCTTGGGTTTGGCAGTGCGCCTGGCCTGGTCGGCGGTCCTGGCCGGAGCCGACGTCGCGCGGCGGGTGTTCGATCCGCGCCTGCCGATTGCGCCGGGGATCGTCGGCTATTCCTGCGAGACCTTGGTGGGGCGTGACCGGGACATTTTTTATGCCGTGTCGAGCCTGCTGCCGGGAACGGTTCCGGCGGGAGAGGATGCCGACGGTGTCTTGCAGGTGCACTGCCTCGACACGGGACAGCCGGTAAGAGCTGCCATGGCGAGGGACGAAGCGCTCTTCGCACGCGCGATGGGCAGAGGGCAAGTCGATGTCTGAACTGCTGTTCTTTGCTGCGGCGTTTCTGGCTGGCACCGTTGCGGTGGGGCTCATTCGCATCCTGCTCGGCCCCACCGATGCCGACCGGATGATGTCTGCTCAGTTGCTAGGTACGGGCGGGATCGCCGCCCTTCTTCTCCTGGCCACAGCCTCCGGAAATCCGGCGATACTCGACGTCGCCTTGTGCGTGGGACTGCTCGCAGCCTTTGCCGGCGTCGTGTTCTTCCTTGCCGCGTCGCAGGGGGGTGGCCCGGATCGGGCGGAGGATCCATGACCTACACACTTCATGTGCTGAGCATCATCTCCATCTCGGCCGGCTTGCTGTTCTTCCTGGCCGGCACGGTCGGACTCCTGCGGTTGCCCGACACCCTCAGTCGCCTGCACGCCTTGACCAAGGCGGATAATCTCGGCCTTGGCCTGATCGTACTCGGCCTGCTCTTCCAGGCTCCCGGCCTGCTCGGTGGCATCAAGCTGATTCTCGTCTGGCTGCTGGTGCTGTTCGGCAGCGCAGCCACCTCTCAGCTCATTGCCCGCCTGGCGCGGGAACGTCGGTCCAGCCGATGATGCCGGGCTCGATGGCTGAACTTCTTTTCGATTCCATACTGGTGCTGACGCTGCTCGCCGTCGCCCTGTCGATTCTGGCGCTGCGCCAGGCCTTTGCTGCGGTCCTGGCCTTCGTTACCTATGGGCTGTTGCTGGCGATCGCCTGGGTCCGCCTGGGGTCGGTGGACGTGGCGCTCACGGAAGCCGCCATCGGCGCGGGTGTGACCGGCGTATTGCTGATTGCCGCTGCCTCGCGGTTGCGGCGCTCGATCCCGATCGCAGACAAAGCGTCACCGGGCATTCCGATGCGGATCGCCGTCGGTGCGCTCTGCGCGACGATTTCTGCCGCCCTGGTCGCGGCCGTTCTGCACCTGCCCACTCCGGCGCCGGGCCAGGCCCTGGCTGCAGTGGCAAACCTGCCGTCGACGGGGCTCGGCAATCCCGTAACGGGGGTTCTGCTCGCCTACCGGGCGATCGATACGCTGCTTGAGGCCGTCGTGCTGGTACTGGTCCTGCTCGGAGATTGGTCAATGGCGCCCGACGGCCAGTGGGGTGGCCGTCCCGGGCCGAGATTGGCCCCAGAGGTCAACGGGCCCCTGGGCCTTCTTGTAAGTGTCTTGCCTCCCGTCGGTATTCTGATCGGCATCCATATCTTCTGGATCGGTGCCGACATGCCCGGTGGTGCGTTTCAGGGCGGCACCATTCTGGGAGCGATGTGGATTCTGACATGGATGGCCGGCCGTACAGCGCCGCCGCACACCTCGAGCGAGCGGCTCCGCCTCGTTCTCGTTGTCGGGCCGGCACTGTTCCTGGTGGCAGGGTTCGCCGGTATCGTGTTCGCAGAGGCGTTTCTCGCCTATCCGGAAGGGTGGGCCAAGCCATTGATCATCGGCATCGAGGCCGCGCTCACCGTGTCGATCGCGGCCGCGCTCGCAATGCTGGTGGCTGGTTGGCCGTCCCGGGAGGCGCCGCGGTGAACGGTGTCACCCTATTCGGAATCGCCAGCGCACTGCTGGTCGGCCTCGGCCTCTACGGCCTGGTTCTCTCGGCCGGGCCGTTACGGCGGATCCTGGCGTTCAACGTGCTGGGGAGCGGCATCTTTCTGCTTTTCGGCGTGGTGGCTCGTCGCGGAGCGGCCGGCGGCGTTGGCGGCGATCCGGTCCCGCATGCAATCATCATTACGGGCCTGGTCGTTGCCTTTGCGGCGAGCGCACTGGCCGTTCAATTGATGCTGCGGCTATCGGAGGTGAGGGCCGCGGACCGCGCAGGTGCGAACAATCCCGACAATGAGAAGCCAGGCGCCGGGGACCAGCAGCCGTGACGCCCGACGCAGTCAGTGGTCTCGCAACGACGTCAGGCGGCCTCCTGCTCGTGTTTGCCTTGATGCTGCCGGTGACCAGTTCTCTTTTTGCCTTTGCGCTGGGCGGACGTCATGCAGCACGCATCGCCCTGGGGACGGTGCCGGCCGGACTTGCCGTGGCAGTGGCCATTGCCTGGCGGGTCATTGATAGCGGTGAGGCGCTTGTCTATCAGCTCGGCGGATGGGCCCCTCCGCTCGGGGTGGCGTTGCGCGCAGACGGAATCTCGGCTGCGATGCTGCTCACCACCAGCATCGTTATCGGCGCGACGGC
>JABMNB010000348.1 GCA_013205335.1 Rhodospirillales bacterium | reverse complement strand
TCTTCCAGCGGCCCAATGCGACGGGCCCGGAAGGCGCGCTGAAACTCTACGGCACCGGCAAGCAGAGCAAGTACGACCGCAAGCGGGCTTGAAATGATCGAACCCACACGACCTCATCCTGAGGAGCGCTCCACCGGAGCGTGTCTCGAAGGATGGGCAACGGACACGGTGCTCGTTCCCACCCTTCGAGACGGCGCTTCGCGCCTCCTCAGGGTGAGGTCGTTCTGTATTGCTCGGCTCTGCGTCAGTGCTCTGACTTGGCTGGTGCCTCGGTCGGCGCGGTTGGCTTGCCGCCCATCCAGCCCTTCACCGTCTCGCGGAAGCGCTGGAAGGCGACATAGAGGCCCGGGATCACGAAGATGCCGAGGAACGAGGCGGCGATCATGCCGCCGAACACCGCGGTGCCGACGGCGCGCTGGGTAGCGGCCCCGGCGCCCGAGGAGATGACCAGCGGCACCAGACCCAGGATGAAGGCGAACGAGGTCATCATGACGGCGCGGAACCGCAAGTTGGCGGCCGTCGTCGCCGCGGTGACGACGTCGGCACCCTTCGCGCGTTCCGCCATCGCGAACTCGATGATCAGGATGGCGTTCTTGGCGGCGAGTGCGATCAGCACCACGATGCCGATCTGGGCGAAGATGTTGTTGTCGAGGCCGGCGATCAGCAGCGCCGTCACCGCGCCGAACAGGCCGACGATGACCGACAGCAGCGCCGCCACCGGAATCGCCGTGCTCTCGTAGAGGCCGACCAGGAAGAGGTAGGCGAAGACGACGGCGAGGCCCAGGATGAAGCCGGTCTGGCCGCTGGCCGCCTTTTCCTGGAGCGCCGTGCCCGTCCACTCGAAGCCGTAGCCGGCGGGCAGGGTGCGGGTCGCGAGCTTCTCCATGGCGGCGATGGCGTCGCCCGAGGAGTAGCCTGGCGCGGGGGCACCGTTCACCACCACGGAGCGCAGGTTGTTGTAGCGCACGACCGAAGAGGGCGCGGTGACCATCTCGATGTTAGCCACCGCCTGCAGCGGCACGAGTTCGCCGCTCGCCGAACGCACGCGTATGCGAAACACGTCGTTCACCTTGCTGCGATCGGCGGCCTCGGCTTGCACCTTCACCTGCCAGGTCCGGCCGAACAGGTTGAAGTCGTTGGTATAGGCGCCGCCAAGCGCGGTCTGCATGGCGGAGAAGATGTCGGAGATCGAGATGCCCAGCGCCTGGGCGCGTTCGCGATCGAGCTTGAGATTGATCTGCGGCGTGGAGGCGCTGTAGGTCGTGTAGACCCCGGCGAGTTCCGGCACTTCCTGCGCCGAGATCATCACGCCGCGCGCCACGGCGGCGAGATCGGTCGGCGAAGCGCCGGCGAGCGACTGCACCACGAACTCGAAGCCCGACGAATTGCCTAGTCCCATGATGGGCGGCAGGTTGAAGGCAAAGACGTTGGCGGACGCGATCTGGCTGAAGGCGGCGTTGAGTTCCTTGAGGGCCTGGAACACCGAGAGCGAGGCATCCTTTCTTTGATCGAACGGCTTCAGCTCGACCACGACCAGGGCGCGGTTGGGCAGCGCCAGGCCGTCGATCAGGCT
This sequence comes from Rhodospirillales bacterium, assembly GCA_013205335.1. Lineage (GTDB taxonomy): Bacteria > Pseudomonadota > Alphaproteobacteria > Reyranellales > Reyranellaceae > Reyranella. Next base: position 599 of record JABMNB010000348.1, on the reverse strand, counting down.
ATAGCCCGAAACGGTGAAGACGCTCTGCTTCCAGGGCCGGTTCGCGATAGTCTTTTCGACTTCCTCGACCGCGGCGAGCGTACGGTTGGTCGAGGCCGCGTCGGGGAGCTGCACCTCGGCCATGAAGGCGCCCTGGTCCTCGTCGGGGAGGAAGCCCGAGGGCACCATGGAGCCGATGCCGCCGGTCGCGGCGGCGAAGCCCACGACCAGCAGGATCGCCACGATGCCGCGCCGCGCCAGCGGCGTGACGAGTTTCGTGTAGCCGTCACGTGTCCTGTCGATGCGGCCCTGCATCCAGCCCATGACGCCGGTCGGCTTCTTGCGGTGGCGCAGGATCAGCGAGCAGAGCGCCGGTGAAAGCGTCAATGCGTTGATCGCCGAGATGATCATCGAGACCGACACGGCCACGGCGAACTGGGCGTAGAGCTGGCCCGAGATGCCGGGGATGAAGGCGGTCGGGATGAACACCGACAGCAGCACCAGGGTGATGGCGATGATCGGCCCGGTGACCTGGCCCATGGCCTTCTCGGTCGCCTGGGCGACCGTGAGCTCCGGCTCGTGCTCGAGGATGTGCTCGACCGCCTCGACCACGACGATGG
>JABMNB010000347.1 GCA_013205335.1 Rhodospirillales bacterium | reverse complement strand
CCATCGCCCGGTACTCGGAGGCCGTCGGATACGGGTCGGAGATCACGTCCGATCAGGCGACTTGAAGCATAAGTCGATGGATACCCGCCGCATGAGCCGGGCGAACCTCTCCGGGAATGTTCATATATATCAGTAGTTTATATGATATATTTGACATATCGAAAGAAATTTCGGAGGATTGATTCATAAGCCCTTCGATGGGCGCTAAAAAATTGATTTCCAATGGCTCAGATCGCCGTCCCTCCTTATTTGAGGTCTATAATGAAGACTCTCCCCGTTGCTCTTCTCGTCCTGCCCCTCGCTCTGTCGGTTTCCGCCTGCGGCGATACCTGGGGCGAACGTGCTGTGACCGGTGGTGGAATCGGTGCGGGCACAGGCTTGGCGATCGGCGCTATCGCCGGCTGGCCGCTCGTGGCGCCTGTGCTCGTCGGCACGGCGGTGGGCGCCGGCATTGGCGCGGCGACCACTCCAAAGAAGTAGCACTATCCCAGCAGAATCTTGAGCTTGCGCTCGAAGACGCTCAGAACGTCTTCGAGCGTGTCGCCGTGCGCCAGTTTGCGCGGGCCGTTGTAGACCATGTAGCAGCCACCGCTGCCGCCGCCCGGCACCTTGGCGATGGCAAACAGCGGTTGCTCGGCGGTGTGGCGGAAGATCGAGAAAATGGCCATACCCGGCCGGAAGTCGATGGCGTAGTCGCGCCATTCCCCGGATGCCACACGCATGCTGTAGAGACCGAGAAGCCGCGATAGCTCTCGTTTGTCGAACGAGACAATCCGGCGCCGGGCCCGCTGATCGGCCAATCGGTACAAGTTGCTCATGCCGCTGCAATTTCGAACATGTCAGTTGCATGAATTCTTGCAGAACCGCCGGTGTGGGTAAAGCGTCTAGCTGCTCCATTCGATTGTTTGCCAAACCCCGGGTGGGGGGCTATGACCGCCGCTGAAGCTGTTGATATTTCGCGATATTCCGGGAGCACTACGTGTCCGACTCCGCCGCGTTTCATGAAGTCGACGAGGCCGTCCGCAAGGACGAGGTGAGGGAGTGGTGGAGCCGTTACGGCACCTGGGTGGTCGCTCTCGCCGTCGTGGTGGTTGTCGCCGTCACGGGGTTGGTGGGCTGGCGCCAGTACGATCAGGCGCAGCGGGCAGTGGCGAGTACCGCTTACTCGGCGGCGCTGGCACAGATCGCGACGGATCCGGCCGCGGCACGCGTGGAACTCGAGAAGCAGGCGGCCAGCGCGCTCCAACCCTATCGTTCTCTGGCGGCGCTCACGGCTGCCCAGCTCCGTGCCACGCTCGAGGAGCAGGTGACGGCACTTGCTGCGGTGGCGCCCGGCCTGTCGGCGACGGAACTCAGCGACCTTGCCCTGGTGATCGCCGCCTTCAAGAGCATCGACACGCCCAAGGCCGAGGAGATGGTCGCCAGGCTCGAGCCGCTCGCGGGCCCCGATCGTCCGTTTCGGCTGAGCGTGCGTGAGCTGCAGGCGATGCTGGCCTTGCGAAAGGGCGACATGAAGCGCGCGAAAGAATTGTGGAACGAGATAGCCAAGGATCCGGCCGTGCCGCAGGGCGCTTCGCAGCGCGTCTCGGCAATGCTCAATCTCTACGGCGCCGCGGAGGCGAAGTAGTCCATGTCGAGCGTATTGCGCGTGGTCGATCCCCGTTTCCTTCTCGCCGCTGCCCTTCTGGTCGTCTCCCTTTCCGGCTGCGATATCTTGGATAAGAAGAAGACGCCGCTGGTCGGCGAGCGTATTTCCGTGCTGGGCGATCGCAAGGACCTCGAAGCCGACAGCGATGTCGCGAACATGCAGGTCGTGCTGCCTCCACCGACCGTCAACGAATCCTGGCCGCAGTCCGGCGGCATGGCCAACAACGCCATGCACAATCTGGCGATCGGCGCGTCGCCGCAGATCATCTGGACCGCCGATGTCGGATCGGGCAGCAGCTCGACACGTATCCTGACCACCCCGCCGGTCGTCGCCGAGGGCAAGGTGTTCGCCAAGGACGCGCAGGGCACGGTTTCGGCCTTCAACGCCGACACCGGCGCGCTGCTGTGGCGGGTCACGCTGGCGCCTGAGAAGGCCCGCGACTCCGACGAGTTCGGCGGTGGTCTTGCCTATCACGGCGGTCGGCTGTTCGTGACGACGGGCTTCGCCACGGTCTATTCGCTCGATGCGGCCACCGGCAAGGAGGACTGGCATTCAGGCGTCAGTGCGCCGGTTCGCGGTTCGCCGCTGGTGTTCGGCGACCGGGTCTTCGTCATCGCCATCGACAACAAGCTGCACGCGCTTGCCGCGTCCGACGGCTCAGACCTCTGGCAGTTTGCCGGTCTGCAGGAAACGTCGGGTTACGTCGGTGGCAACAGCCCGGCGGGCTCGGGCGATACGGTCGTGGCGCCTTTCACCTCGGGCGAGGTTGCGGCGCTGCGTATCGACAATGGCCGGCCGATCTGGAACGAATCTCTGATCGGTGCGCGCGCCGACGTGCGCGCCTTCGGCAACCTGGCCGACATTCGCGGCCGTCCCGTGATCGACCGCGGTCTGGTGATCGCGATGGGCTCGGCCGGTCAGATCGCCGGCATCGACCTGCGCTCGGGGCAGCGCCAGTGGGATCGCAACATCGGCGGCAGCCAGACGCCGTGGACGGCGGGCCGTTTCCTTTTCATCGTCACGGGCAATGCCGACGTGGTGGCAATGGTCCGCGACACCGGCAAGGTGCGCTGGGTGACGCCGCTTACCCAGTTCCAGGACGCCAAGAGGCAGGTACCGGTTCTGTGGGGCGGTCCGGTGCTGGCCGGCGACCGCCTTCTGTTGACCAGTTCGCTGGGTGATCTTCTGGCTGTCTCGCCCTACACCGGTGAGATCCTGGGCAAGATCGACGTGCGTGATCGCGTGCGCCTCGGTCCCGTCATCGCCAACCAGACCATCTACGTCCTGACAGATTCCGGGCGACTCATTGCCCTCCGCTGAAAATCTGGCACCACCCAAGGGGCTGCGCCGGGTCGCCATCGTCGGTCGTCCCAACGTCGGCAAATCCACGCTGTTCAACCGGCTGGCGGGTCGACGGCGCGCCATCGTCGACGACACGCCCGGTGTCACGCGCGACGTGCGCGAGCAGCCGGCACAGCTTGGCGACCTTGCCTTCATGCTGCTCGACACGGCAGGGTGGGAGACCGCCGGCGGTGAGGCCCTCGAGGCCCGGATGCGGCGCTTCACCGAGCGAGCGATCGACGGTTCGGATGTCGTCCTGTTCCTGATCGACGCGCGCTCCGGAATCCTGCCGCTCGACCAGAGCTTTGCAAGCTGGCTGCGCAAGCGGTCGGCGAAGGTGATCCTGGTCGCCAACAAGTGCGAAGGCCGCGCCGGCGCGCAGGGCCTTGCCGAGGCTCACGGGCTGGGACTGGGCGAGCCGATCCCGGTTTCGGCCGAACATGGCGAGGGCTTGAGCGACCTGCACGAGGCGTTGGGCCGTCACATCGAGCCGATGCCGGACGAGGATGAGCTGGCCGATGCTCCCGAAAGCGATCCCGATCTCGACGACGTGCCGGAAGGCCGTCCGTTGCTGCTGGCCATCGTCGGTCGTCCCAATGTCGGAAAATCGACGCTCCTCAACCGTCTGGTCGGCGAGGAACGAGTCCTCACCGGGCCCGAGGCCGGCATCACGCGCGATTCCATCCGGGTCGAGTGGGAGTGGCGCGGCCGTCCGGTGCGCCTGGTCGACACGGCCGGCATGCGCCGCCGCAGCCGCATCGACGCCAAGCTCGAGGCCGCCTCGGTCGCCGACTCGCTCGATACGATCCGGCTCGCCGACGTGGTCGTGGTCGTGCTCGACGCTGCCGACATGGCCGAGAAGCAGGACCTCAACATCGCCGGCTGGGTGATCGAGGAGGGCCGAGCGCTGGTCATCGCGGTCAACAAGACCGATCTGCTGGCCGATGATCAGTCGGGCTCGGCGAAGCAGTGGCGCAAGCTGCGCGACCGTCTGGAGATGTCGTTCTCCCAGGTGAAGGACGTGGCCATCGTCGGTTTCTCGGCGCTGACCGGACGCGGCGTCGAGCGCCTGCTGCCCAAGGTGTTCGAGACCTACGAGGTCTGGAACAAGCGCGTGACGACGCCCAAGCTCAATCGCTGGCTGCGCGAGATGGAGACATTGCATCCGCCACCGCTCGCGCCCAATGGCCGGCGTATCCGGCTGCGCTTCATGACCCAGATCAAGCGCCGCCCGCCGACCTTCATTCTGTCGGTCAGCCAGCCGCAGGAACTGGGCAACGACTATCTGCGCTTCCTGACGAACCGCCTGCGCGAAGACTTCGACATGCCCGGCGTGCCGATCCGGCTCAGCATGCGCAAGCCGAAGAACCCCTATGAGGGGCGTCGCAAGCCGCAGCGGTAGGGCTGAGCGGAGCTCAGCCCGGGGAGCGTCAGGACATTGCCGCTGGCAATGTCCGAGAGCGTTGAAGAAAGAGCGATCACAGGAAGCTGCCTATGCCAACGGCCGCATCGCGGCCGACGGCGCAGAGGCGTCTTGCCCGGGACCGACCTGCTGCCCTAGGTTCAGGTCCAACAAAGTCGAATTAACGAGCTGCACCGCAGCCGCCGACGGGATGAAAGGGCAGAACCATGGATATTCAGTACGTAGCGCCGAAAACGCTCGACGAAGCGGTTCGCGCGTTTGCCGCCGCCGCCGCCGGCTCGGGCCGGATCCTGGCAGGCGGCACCGACCTCCTGGTCCAGATGCGCAACGGAGTTGTCGCGCCGGGCATGATCGTCGACATCAAGAAGATCGGCGAGCTGACCGCCATCGAGGAAACCGGGGAAGGCGGCTTCCGGATCGGCGCTGCCGTCTCGGGCGCGGTGCTGCGCGAGCATCCCAGGCTCAGCAAGGTGTGGCCGGGTGTCGTCGAAGCCACCAATCTGATCGGCTCGACCCAGATCCAGGGCCGCGCCACGCCGGGTGGCAATCTCTGCAACGGCTCGCCGGCGGGGGACAGCGTGCCGGCCATGGTCGCGGCGGGCGCGATCGTCATCATCCAGGGACCGAACGGGCGTCGTGAGCTTGCCGTCGAGAAAGTGCCCAAGGGGCCGGGCCGACTCAATCTCGAGCCTGGCGAGATCGTCGTGGCGTTCACCCTGCCGCCGCGGTCGAAGGGCTCGAGCGACGCCTACCTGCGCATGATCCCGCGCACCGAGATGGATATCGCAGTCGTAGGCTGCGGCGTCAGCCTGACGATCGACAAGGGGACTTGCACCGCTGCGCGCGTGGGCCTCGGCGCCGTCGCGCCGACGGTACTGCTGGTCGAGGAGGCGGCGAAAGCGCTCATCGGCTCGACCCTCGACGAGGCGGCGCTGGCGAAGGCCGCTGCCGCCTGCAGCGCCGCCTGCCGTCCCATCGACGACAAGCGCGGCACCATCGCCTATCGCACCAAGGTCGCCGGCGTTCTGCTGAAGCGCACCGCACTCATTGCCGCCGAACGCGCGGGAGGAAAGTAAGACCATGGCCAAGCTTCACGTCTCCACCACGATCAACGGCGAGCCGCAGGAATTCCTCTGCGACGCCGAGCAGAGCATGCTCGACGTGCTGCGCGGGCCGCTCGGCCTGACCGGCAGCAAGGAAGGCTGCGGCACCGGCGACTGCGGCGCCTGCACCATCACCGTGAACGGACGCATCGTCTGCTCCTGCCTGATGCTGGCGGCCGAGGCCGAGGGCCAGCAGATCGGCACCATCGAAGGCATGGCCGGCGAGGAGCTGCATCCGCTGCAGCAGAAGTTCCTCGAGTCCGCGGCGCTCCAGTGCGGCATCTGCACGCCGGGTGTCCTGATGGCCGCCAAGGCTCTGCTCGAGCAAAATCCCGATCCGACCGAACACGAAGTCCGCTTCTGGCTGGCCGGCAACCTGTGCCGGTGCACGGGCTACGACAAGATCATCCGCGCCGTGATGGACACCGCCGCCGACATGAGGGGAGCCGCACGATGAGCACGAACGGGAGCACCACCGATACCGCCAACGACAACAAGTGGATCGGCAAGCGCACGGTCCGTCCCGACGGCGCCGACAAGGTGACGGGGCGCGCGGCCTATGCTGCCGACACCACCATGCCGGGCATGATCTGGGGCAAGGTGCTGCGCAGCCCGCATCCGCACGCGCGCATCAAGTCCATCGACACCAGCAAGGCGGAAGCCTATCCCGGCGTGAAGGCCGTGATGACGGCCAAGGACGTCGTGAACTTCCCGCTCGACAAGTCGGTGATGCTGGGCATCCAGGACATGCGCTGGATGTGCCGCAACGTCATGGCGCGGGAGAAGGCGCTGTTTGCGGGCCATCCGGTCGCGGCGGTCGCGGCAACCACCGAGAAGATCGCGGCGGAAGCCTGCAAGTTGATCGAGGTCGAATATGAGGTTCTGCCCTTCGTGATCGATGTCGAGGAGGCGATGAAGCCCGACGCGCCGATCCTGCACGACTTCATCAAGTTCAAGGACAAGCCGTCCAACATCGCAGGAACCCTGGAGCATAAGCTGGGTGACATCGGCGAAGGCTTTGCCAAGGCCGACGTCGTCATCGAGCGCAGCTTCCATACCAAGCCCGTACATCAGGGCTACATCGAGCCGCACGCCTGTCTGGTCAGCGTCTCCGACGGCAAGGCCACGGTCTGGAGCTCCAGCCAGGGCCAGTTCATGGTCCGCGCCATGTGCGCCTACCTTACGGGGCTGCCGCAGAACGACATCCGCGCCATTCCCGCCGAGATCGGCGGCGGTTTCGGCGGCAAGACCATCATCTATCTGGAGCCGCTGGCGCTGATCCTGGCCAAGAAATCCGGCCGTCCGGTGAAGATGACGATGACGCGCGGCGAGGTGTTCCATGCGTCGGGACCGACCTCGGGCTCCTACAGCAAGGTCAAGCTCGGCGCGACCAAGGACGGCAAGCTCGTGGCCGCGCAGGGCACCTTCTGCCTGCAGGCGGGTGCGCTGCCCGGTTCGCCCATTCGCGGCGCCGCGGGCTGTGCCTTCGCGCCCTATGATATCGCCAACGTGTACTCGCAGGGCTTCGACGTCGTCTCCAACCGCTCGAAGGTCGCGGCCTATCGCGCGCCCGGCGCGCCGATCGGCGCCTATGCCGTGGAGTGCGTGATGGACGAGATGGCCGAGGCACTGAAGATGGATCCGCTGGATTTCCGTCTGAAGAATGCCGCCCGGCAGGGTACCAAGGCCGCGCACGGGCCAGTCTTCCCGCGCATCGGCTTCGTCGAGACCCTCGAGGAGGCCAGGAAACACGCGCATTACACCACGGCGGTGCCCAAGGCCGGGAACGGCAAGCTTTACGGCCGGGGCGTGGCCTCGGGGTTCTGGTTCAACGCGGGCGGCGAGTCGAGCGCGCAGGTCAACATCAACGAGGACGGCACGGTGGTGGTAATCACCGGCCATCCCGACATCGGCGGCTCGCGCGCCTCGACGGCCAATATCACCGCCGAGCTTCTGGGCATCGACTACAAGAAGGTTTCTGTGCTGATCGGCGACACCAGCGTCATCGGTTTCAGCAACCTGACAGGCGGCAGCCGCGTGACCTACGCGTCGGCCATGGTGGTGACGCACTCGACGGAGCGCGTGATCACCCAGCTCCGCGAGCGTGCCGCCAAGATCTGGAAGATCGATCCGGACGCGGTCGTCTGGGAAAGCGGTGAGGCCCGTCCAGCCGGCGACAATGCCGGCAAGTTCGAGCCACTCAGCCTAGGCCAGATCGCCGCGCAAGCCAGCGCCACCGGTGGCCCCATCGGAGCCGGCCAGCAGCTCAACACGACGGGCGCCGAAGGCGGCTTCGCCACCCACCTTTGCGACGTCGAGGTCGATCCTGACCTCGGCATCGTTCGCGTGCTGCGCTACACGTCGTTCCAGGATGTCGGGCGTGCCATTCATCCGGGGTATGTCGAGGGCCAGATGCAGGGCGGCGCCGCCCAGGGTATCGGCTGGGCGCTGAGCGAGGAGTACATCTTCGACAAGAACGGCAAGCTCGATAACCCGAGCTTCCTCGACTACCGCATGCCGGTAAGTTCCGACCTTCCGATGCTCGACTCGGTGATCCTCGAGATTCCCAACCCCAAGCATCCGCAGGGCGTCCGCGGCGTCGGCGAGGTGCCGCTGGTGCCGCCGCTGGCCGCCATATCGAACGCGATCTACGACGCACTTGGACGCCGCTTCTACAGTCTGCCGATGTCGCCGCCGAAGGTGCTGGCGGCGATGGAAATGGCGGCCGAATAGAGGCCGCACCGGCCCTCCTGAAGTT
>JABMNB010000346.1 GCA_013205335.1 Rhodospirillales bacterium | reverse complement strand
TCTCGAAGGGTGGGAACCAGCACCACGATTGTTGCCCATCCTTCGAGACGCGCGCTGCACGCGCTCCTCAGGATGAGGTGGGAGGAGGAAACTCAAGATGGACAAGTTCACCAAGGTGACCGGCGTCGCCACGCCGCTGATGCGCCAGAACGTCGACACCGATCTGATCATTCGCATCGAGCGGCTGGTCGACAACGTGACGCGAGAGGGACTTGGCCCCTATGCCTTCGAGCAGATCCGCTTCAAGCCCGACGGCAGCGAGGATCCGGACTGCATCTTCAACCAGACGCCCTATCGCGGCGCGCCGATCATCCTCAGCCGTGAGAATTTCGGCTGCGGCTCGAGCCGCGAGGGCGCGGTGTGGGCGCTGAAGGGCATGGGCATCAAGGCGGTGATCGCGCCCTACTTCGGCGACATCTTCAACAACAACTGTTTCCAGAACGGCCTCCTCCCGGTGGCGCTGCCGATCCATGAGATCGAGCAGCTCGCCGACGAGATGAAGGCCTCGCCCGGCAACGCGCGAATCACCGTCGACCTCGAGAACTGTCAGGTGATCTCGCCGACCGGCCGCACCATTCCCTTTCAGGTCGACGCGCGGCGCCAGCACGCCATGCTGAACGGCCTCGACGACATCGCGCTGACTATGTCGCGCCGCGATGAGATCGAGGCCTGGCAGACGTCTGACAAGAGTTCGCGTCCGTGGGTCTGGCTGTAGGCGCTTGAGCCCACTGCATCCCCCGCGTCGGGCATGAGCCCGACGCATTTAGCGGCGGCCCTCCTCATCGTGGCGATGTGGGGGCTGAACTTCACGGTCATCCGCTTCGGCCTCGACGAGTTCACGCCCTTCGCCTTTGCGACCTGGCGCTTCCTGCTGGGCGCCCTGCCGGCCTTCTTCATCCCGAAGCCCGCGGTCTCCTGGTCCGTCCTGGCGGGCATCGGCGGCCTGATGTTCGGCGGCCAGTTCATCTTCCTGTTCTTCGCCATGGGGGCCGGCCTGCCGCCCGGCCTCACCTCCGTGCTGGTGCAGCTCCAGGGGCCACTCACCGTCGTGCTGGCCGCCGTGCTGCTGCGCGAGCACGCGACGCGCGGGCAGTGGCTCGGCCTCGCCGTCGCGGTTGCCGGCGTCGTGCTGCTCTCACTCTCGATCTCGGGCGATACGCCGCTGCTGGCGATCGGCCTGGCGCTGATGTCGGCCTTCACCTGGGCGCTGGGCAATCTCGTCTTCCGCTCGGCACGCGGGGTCTCGATGTTCGCCGTCACCGTCTGGGCAAGCGTTCTCCCGCCGATCCCGCTCGCCCTGGCGTCCCTCGTGCTCGACGGGCCGGCGGCGCTGGCGGCGCCGATCCTCGCGCCGACCTGGCTTGGCTGGTTCGTGCTGTTTTACACGGTCGTTCCCGTTATGTGGCTGGGCTACCTGATCTGGGGCACGCTGCTCCGGACCTATCCCGCCGCGCAGGTCGGCCCGGTCAGCCTACTCGTGCCCTGCGCCGCGCTCGCCATCTCAGCCTACCTGACCGGCGAGCCGCTGTCGGGGGAGCGCCTCATGGCCGTGGCGGTCGTGCTGGGCGGCGTGGCACTCGGCGTCTATGCCTCGGCGCGACGCCTGCGCTGAGCGCTTCGCGCGGTCTTGCCGAAAACCGACGGCGGCACCGCGCGGTTCACGACCTCGCGCAGCGCGAAGCTCGATTCCAGACGGGCGACGCGCGGCAGACGGGAGAGTTCGGTGCGGTGGATACGCTCGAAATCCTCGATGTCGCGCGCCAGCACGATCACGACATAGTCGTCGCTGCCCGACATCAGGAAACAGCGCACCACCGAGGGACAACCGAGCACTCCCGCCTCGAACGCCTTCAGCGCCTCGTCGCTCTGGCTCTCCAGCGTGATCCGCACCACCACCGTGGTGGCGAGTCCGAAGCGGCCAAGATCGAGCACGGCCTGATAGCCGCGGATGAGGCCGCCTTCTTCCAGCGCGCGCTGCCGCCGCGCCACCGCCGTGCTCGACAGGCCGACCCGGGCCGCGAGTTCGACCTGGCTGACGCGGGCGTTCTCCGTCAGTGCCGACAGGATGGCGGCGTCGATCTTGTCGATATCCATGTTTGGAATCCTGCGTCGTTTGGCGCTCAAGCGTAGAGTTCCGACGGCAAAGACACAATTCGTCTCCAGAATGCCGGGAAACGAACCTGCTTTCCTTGGTTTGATGACGCCTCAAACAGTCTGGAGATTGCTTGCATGCGCGTCGGTGTGCCGAAAGAGATCAAGACCCACGAATATCGCGTCGGGCTGACGCCGGGCGCGGTCCGCGAATACGTCCATGCCGGCCACGACGTCGTGGTCGAGACCGGCGCGGGCGCCGGGATCGGTGCGGGCGATGACGTCTACCGCACGGCGGGCGCCCGCATCGCCGCCACTGCCGCCGAGATCTTCTCGACCGCCGACATGATCGTGAAGGTGAAGGAGCCGCAGCCCGGCGAGTGGGTCCAGCTCCGTCCCGGCCAGATCCTGTTCACCTATCTCCATCTCGCCGCCGATCCCGAGCAGGCCAGGGGCCTGATCGCGTCGGGCTGCACCGCCATCGCCTACGAGACCGTGACGGACGCGCGCGGCGGCCTGCCGCTGCTCGCCCCCATGAGCGAAGTGGCGGGGCGTCTCGCCATCGAGGCGGCGGGCGGCGCCCTGCAGCGCCATCGCGGCGGTCGCGGCCTGCTGCTGGGCGGCGTGCCGGGCGTACAGCCCGCCCATGTCGTCGTGCTGGGCGGTGGAGTGGTGGGCACGCATGCCGCGCGCATGGCGGCGGGCCTCGGCGCCGAGGTCACGGTGCTCGACCGTTCGCTGCCGCGGCTGCGCGAGCTCGACGAGTTGTTCCAGGGCCGCGTCCGCACCCGCTACTCGACCATCGCCGCCATCGAACACGAAGTGTTCTCGGCCGATGCCGTGATCGGCGCGGTGCTGGTGGTCGGCGCCAGCGCGCCCAGGCTCGTGACAAAGGCGATGCTGAAGTCGATGAAGCCGGGCTCGGTGATCGTCGACGTCGCCATCGACCAGGGCGGCTGCTTCGAGACCTCGCACGCCACGACGCATGCCCAGCCGACCTACGAGGTCGACGGCATCATCCACTATTGCGTGGCCAACATGCCGGGCGCGGTGCCGCTGACCTCGAGCGAGGCGCTGAACAACGCCACGCTGCCCTTCGGCCTCGCTTTGGCCGCCAAGGGGCTCGTGGCCCTCGCGGAGAACCCGCATCTGCGGGCCGGCCTCAACATCCATCGTGGCCACTTCACGCACGAGGCGGCAGCCCACAGCCTCGGCCTGCCCTTCTTGCCGGCGGATCAGGCGATCGCGACCTGATGCACACTTACTGTCCTCTCCGCCCACGCAGTGGGGGGAGAGGAAGGGGTCCCGCGCGCAGCGTGGGGTAGGTGAGGTGGGTCAGGACTTCGTCACATCCGGGCATCATGTTCGCAATCAGCACCACCTCACCTCCCCGTTGCTTACGCAACGGGTCCCTTCCTCTCCCCCACTTCGTGGCGGAGAGGACATATGAAGATCAGGCAGGCTCGACGCTCACCACCACGCTGCCGCGCTTGCGGCCGGTCTCGACATAAGCGTGCGCCTCGGCCATTTGCGCAAACCGGTAACGGCGGTCGATCACGGGTTTCAACGCACCGGCTTCCGCCAGGGCGGCCATCTCCGACATATCGCTGACCCGCTCCTCGGCAGGGCCGGCGATGACTCGCCGGCTGCCCGTCAACGGCGCCCACAGGGTCGCCAGCATCTCCGGGATCCCCGCGGCCACGGCGAGCAGCCGGCCTTTTTCCTTGAGCACGGGCTTGCAGCGCGCGAACGGCGTCCGGCCGACCGTGTCGACGACGATGTCGTAGGTCTCGCGACGCGTCGTGAAATCGTCCTTCGTATAGTCGATCACCCTGTCGGCGCCGAGCGAGGCGACGAGCGCCACGTTGTTCGTGCTGGTAACGCCGGTCACCTCGGCGCCGTGATGCTTCGCGAGCTGCACCATGGCTGTCCCCACGCCGCCGGACGCGCCGATCACCAGGACCTTGTCGCCCGGCCTGATGCCCGCCTTGCGCAGGAAATGCAGCGAGGTCGACGCACCGAAGGGCAGCGATGCCGCTTCCTCGAACGACAGGTTGGCGGGCTTCCGTGCCAGCCGGCCGTCTTCAGGCATCGCCCGATACCGGGCATGGCATCCCATCGCGCCGCCGGGAAAGCCGAATACCTCGTCGCCGACCCGGAACCGCGTGACGTCCTTCCCCATGGACTCGATCGTCCCGGCCATCTCGGACCCCATGATGGGTTGGCGCGGCCGTGGGAACCCGAAAGCCAGGCGCGCAATGGTTCCGAGTCCGGTCGGAACGCACATCGTCCGCACACGCCAATCGCCCGAGGTCACCGTCGTTGCGTGAATCCGGACGAGCACCTCTTTGTCCCGAGGCACGGGCTTCGGCACCTCGCTGAGTTCGACGACGTCGGGCCCGCCATAGCGGCGATAGACGAAGGCTTGCATGGTCCCGGTCGCGGCATGATCTGACGTCATGCCGGTCCCTTAAGCCAACCGGCCCCGTGCCGGAAGGTCCCGCCGGTCGAAGGCTTCTAGCAGGCTGTTGAAACAGGCCTTTCACAAGTACCGGCGAGCAACATTGTTGCGCCAACGGTCACCACGACCCAGGATTCAGGGGGGTGCGACATTCGTTTCAATTGTTTCGTTTATTTCGTTCGTTTCGTTTATTCGCAATGCTCCGACTTATTCAACGCCCCGCTAGACCTTCTGCAGGCCGCACCATTCGGCGATGAACAGCGCCGTCGACTGGGTGATCTTGCGGATCGATTCCAGGTTCACCCGCTCGTCGAAGCCGTGGATGTCATCGGACTGCGGGCCGTAGACCAGCGCGGGGATGCCCGCATAGAGGCCGAAGAAGCGGTTGTCGGCGGTGCCTGTCGAGGTCTTGTCCTCGAGCGCAGTGCCGAACACCGTCTTGTGCGCCTCGGCCAGCACGACCCGCACATGCTCGTGATTCTTCAGCACGAACGGCTCGGCCTGGAAGCCCTCCCACGTCACGGTGGGCAGGTTGTTGCCAAGGAACGGATCGTTCGCGGCCGCGCCGCGGATCAGGTCCTCGATCTCCTGCCGGCATTCCTTCAGGTTCTGCGACGGCAACACGCCCACGCGCATGTCGAAGGTACACCAGGCCGGCACCGAGCTCGCCCAGTCTCCGCCGGCGATCTTGCCGACGTTGAAGTTCACCGGATGATGGTGATCGCAGAAGTGCTTGTCGTGCGCCTTCCTGGCGTTCCACTTCTTTTCGAGTTCGCGGAGCTGCTGGATGAGGCGGTACGCCGACTCGATGGCGTTGGATCCGGCGTCGGCCTTGTAGACATGCACCGGATGGCCGGTGACCTTGACCTGGAACCACATGACGCCCGTCTGCGCGACCGTGAGCACGCCGGACGATGGCTCCGGGATGAGGGCGGCGTCGGCGCGGTAGCCGCGCTGCAGGCAGGCGAGCGCGCCGTTGCCGGTGCATTCCTCCTCGACCACCGACTGCTGGTAGACGTCCGCCGCCGGCATGTAGCCCAGCGCCCGCAAGGCGCGCAGCGCGAAGACGTTCAGGATCAGCCCGGCCTTCATGTCGCCCGAGCCGCGCCCGTACATCCAGCCGTCCTTGATGTAGGCGTCGTAGGGATTGCGGGTCCACATCTCGTGCGGCCCCTCGGGCACCACGTCGATGTGGCCGTTGAGGATCAGCGACCGGCCCTTGGGATTGGAGGGCCGCCAGGCGCCGACCACGTTCCAGGCATCGTCATAGTCCAGCGAATGCGGCGAATACCCCGGCAGGTGCTTGAGATCGTCGATCTTGATCTGCCAGCGGTCGATGCCCAGCCCGTCTTCCTTGAACAGGCGCGCCATCATGTCCTGCGCCGGCGCTTCCTGGAACCGGGTCGAGGGAATCCGCACCAGGTCGGCCGTTACGTTCGTCTGATGGTCGAAGCGGCGATCGACTTCATCCATGATTTTGGACTTGAGCGATGAATCGAGCATGCGCGGACTTTGGCGCAGCCCCGGTACGCCGTCTATAGTTTCAGTGGAGGAAACAAAATGTACCCGGGCAAACACGCGACGACGCAGGCGTCCCATCCTGCGGTGATCATGGCCGGCAGCGGCGAGACCGTGACCTATGGCGAGCTGGAGGCGCGTAGCAACCGGCTGGCGAACCTGCTGCGCGCGCATGGCGTGAAGCGGCTCGACCACTATTCGATCTTCATGGAAAACAACGCGCGCTACGTGGAGTGCTGTACCGCCGGCGAGCGCACCGGCACCTACTACACTTGCGTGAATTCGTTCCTGACGGCCGACGAGCTTGCCTACATCCTGAACAACAGCGCCTCGAAAGTGCTCATCACCTCCCAGGCCAAGCGGGACGTGGCCCTCGCGGCCTTGCCTCAGTGTCCGGGGATAGCGCTCTGCATCGTCGTCGACGGGCCCGGTGGCGGATCGGC
The DNA here is from genome assembly GCA_013205335.1 of Rhodospirillales bacterium. Lineage (GTDB taxonomy): Bacteria > Pseudomonadota > Alphaproteobacteria > Reyranellales > Reyranellaceae > Reyranella. The sequence continues at coordinate 2,922 of JABMNB010000346.1, read as the reverse complement.
CGGCGGCGCGAAGATCGTCAATCTCGCGGAGACGACTAACGGCCTGCCCGCCACGCCGATCGCCGACGAATCGCTCGGGACCGCGATGCTTTATTCGTCCGGCACCACGGGACGGCCGAAGGGGATCGTGCGGCCGCTGGCCGAACAGCCGCCGTCGCAGCTCCTGCCGATCTTCTCCTTCCTGCTGAAGCTCTGGCAGTACCGCGAAGGCATGATCTACCTCTCGCCGGCGCCGCTCTACCATTCGGCGCCGCAGGCGGCGGTGAACCTCACGATCCGCATGGGCGGCACCGTGATCATCATGGAGCGCTTCGACCCCGAGCATTACCTGCAGCTCATTGAAAAGTATCGCGTCACGCACAGCCAGCTCGTGCCGACGATGTTCTCGCGAATGCTGAAGCTGCCGGAGGAGACGCGGAAGCAGTACGCGCTCGGTTCGCTGGAGATCGCCATCCATGCGGCGGCGCCCTGCCCGGTCCAGGTGAAGGAACAGATGATCGGCTGGTGGGGCCCGATCATCCACGAATATTACGGCGCCACCGAGGGGTTGGGCTTCAGCGCCTGCAACTCGCAGGAATGGCTGGCGCACAAGGGCACTGTGGGACGCGTCCTCCTGGGCGAACTGCACGTGCTCGACGATGACATGAAGCCGCTGCCCGCCGGCACGGCCGGGACCCTGTGGTTCAAGACCGCGACGCCGTTCGAGTATTTCAACGACCCCGCCAAGACACGCGAGGCGCGCTCCGGGGACGGCGCAATGAGCACGGTGGGCGACGTCGGCTATGTCGATGCCGACGGCTACCTCTACCTGACCGACCGCGCGACCTTCATGATTATTTCCGGCGGCGTGAACATCTACCCGCAGGAATGCGAGAACCTGCTGATCACCCATCCCAAGGTGGCCGACGCGGCGGTGTTCGGCGTCCCCAACGCCGATCTCGGCGAGGAGGTGAAGGCGGTCGTCCAGCTCATGCCGGGCGTGCCGAAGACGGGCGCCACCGCCGAGGAGCTGATCGCCTTCTGCAGCCAGCATCTCGCCCGGCAGAAGGTGCCGCGCTCCGTCGATTTCGAGGATGAGCTGCCGCGCCTGCCGACCGGCAAACTCTACAAGCGCCTGCTGCGCGACCGTTACTGGGGCAACAAGAAGAGCCGCATCGTGTGACTCATACGCGCGACCGGCGCTGCGAGCGCGAGAGCAGGGCGGCGGGAAACAGGGCCAGAAGAGCCACCACGCCCACGACGATGAAGGTATCGGAAAACGCCATCATCTGGGCGTTGCTTTGCAACATCGTGGCCAAGTATTCGAGGGCGCCCGCCTTCTGCTGCTGCAGCGGCAGGCCGCTCCTCTGCAGCAGGTGCTCGACCTGGGTCAGCATTCGGTCGGTCGTGCGGTTGCCCCAGTCCTGGGTGGCCGTGAGCGCGTCGGCATGGAAGCGGGTGCGGATCTCGAAGAATGCCACCATCCCGTTGATGCCGAAGGCGCCGCCGAGCTGGCGCATGAAGTTGGCGACGCCCGAGCCCTGCCGCACCTTGTCGGCCGGCAGCGCCTTCAGGGAGGAGGCATTGAGGCTGGGATTGATGAAGCCCAGCCCCAGGCGGGACACCATCACCATGCAGACCAGCGTCCAGAATGTCGTGTCGATGTCGGCGGTCGTCATCCAGGCAAAGCCGGCGGCGAACAACACCAGCCCGCCGATGATCATGGTCGAGGCCGGCATCGCGTCCGACAGCCGCCCGGCCAGCGGGAAGATGAAAGCCAGCATGATGCCGGCGGGCATCATCATCAGCCCGGCCACCAGCGGCGTGAAACCAATGATGGTCTGCACGAAGACGGGAATGATGTAGGTCGAGCCCATCATGCCGGCGCCGAAGATAAAGGCGATGACGGCGGCGGCGGCGAACTCGACATTGCCGAAGATGCGCACGTCGAGCAGCGCCCGCGGCGTGTAGAGCTCCCAGCAGACGAAGGCGACCGTGGCTGCCATCCCGAGGATCAGGCGGAACACGATGGCGTCGGAACTCCAGCCCTCGCGCTGACCGTCGGCAATGCCCGTCATCAGGCCCAGCAGCGCCGTGCACAGGAGCGCGAAACCCAGCCAGTCGAAAGGCGGGATGACCTTCGGGATCGGCCGGGTCGGCATGAACACCATGCCCATGACGGCGGCGACCACGCAGAACGGCAGCGAGATGAAGAAGACGTAACGCCAGGAGAAGTACTCGATCATCAGGCCGCCCAGGGTCGGCCCGATCGCCGGCGCGAAGACGACGCCCAGCCCGAACACGCCCATCGCCATGCCTCGACGCTCCGGCGGAAACACCGTGAAGATCGTGGCCATGACCAGCGGCTGGGCGACACCGGCGCTGAAGCCCTGCAGGACGCGGGCAAAGATCAGCGCGTCCTCGGTCGGGGCCGAGCCGCCCATCAGGGCACCAACCGAGAAGAAGAACAGCGCACCAACGAAGGTCCGGCGCTCGCCCAGGACCCCGCTGAGCCAGGCGTTGATCAGCATGCCGGCGGTCATCGTCGCCATATAGGCCGACGACATCCACTGCGCCTTGTCCTGACCGATTCCGAAGGCGCCCATGACGTCGGGCACCGCCACGTTCACCGTGGTCATCGCCAGCACCATCGACACGACGCCCATCATGCCGGTGATGGTGACCAGCCAGCGGTACGAGGACCCGTAACGCTCGGTCAGCGCCGCGGCGGTCTGCAGGGCACCGCTCGCCGCCGTCATGATCCGGCTCCAGCATTGTCGTTGCCCATGCTTCGAGACGCTCGCTCTGCTCGCTCCTCAGCATGAGGTCGTTTTGGTTCCAACATCGCAAACCTCATCCTGAGAGGCTGGCCGGAAATGAATTTAATCAATTCAAGCACTTACCTCTTCCTGCGGAGCGCCGCGAAGCGGCGCGTCTCGAAGG
>JABMNB010000345.1 GCA_013205335.1 Rhodospirillales bacterium | reverse complement strand
GCCGAGGGAAGCTGCACCATCGGCGGCAACCTCGCGACCAACGCCGGCGGTGTGCAGGTCCTCCACTACGGCAATGCCCGCCAGCTCGTGCTGGGACTCGAAGTGGTCACGCCCCAAGGGGAGATCTGGAACGGCCTGCGGGCACTCAAGAAGGACAATACCGGCTACGATCTGCGTGACCTCTATCTCGGCGCCGAAGGTACGCTGGGCATCATCACGCGGGCGGTGCTCAAGCTTTGGCCCAAGCCCAAGGACGTCGCGACCGCCTGGGTCGCGGTGCCATCGCCCGAGGCCGCTGTCGCCTTGCTCAGCGCAGCGCACGCCGCCTCCGAGGACAACGTCACCTCCTGCGAGCTGATGGGTCGCCAGGGCATCGACCTGGTATTGCAGCACATTCCGGGCGCCATCGATCCACTCAGCGAGAGGCATGACTGGTACGTGCTGCTCGAATGGTCGTCGACCCGCGCGCGTCGCGACGGCGAGAACCAGGGCGGCTTGCGGGAGAAGATGGAGGCCTATCTCGGCGAGGCCATGGAGCAGGGCCTCGTCCTCGATGCCACGATCGCGCAGAACGAGACGCAGGCCCGCGCGCTGTGGAGCCTGCGCGAAAACCATACGGAGGCCTCCAAGAAGGAAGGCCCCTCCGTGAAGCACGACATCTCCGTCGCGGTGAGCAAGATCCCCTCCTTCGTCACCGAGGGCCTTGCCGCGATGAGGAAGGCGCTTCCCGAGTGCCGGCCGGTGACCTTCGGCCATGTCGGTGACGGCAATCTGCACTTCAACTGCCAGGCCCCGGCCGGCTGGGACAAGGCCCGCTTCCTGCCGCACACCCATGCCGTGAACGCCGCGGTCTACGACCTGGTCGTAAGCTATGGCGGTTCGATCTCGGCCGAGCACGGGATCGGCCTGCTCAAGGTCGACGAGCTTGCCCACTATCGCAGCAAGGTCGAGATCGACACGATGCGCACTATCAAACGCGCGCTCGATCCGCAGAACCTGTTGAACCCCGGAAAGATCGTCCGGGTTTAACCGCTTTTGTCCTGAGCTCCGCGAAGGACCTCACATAGCGGCCAGAGAAGTGCGTAGCGGACGGGAGATCCTTCGCTGCGCTCAGGATGACAAGAATTGAGTACGGCCGCCCTCTGTCGCCCTACGGCCGCGGTGGACGGTTGTTCGTCCGATCGACGATCTCGTACTGGACGTCGATGACCTTCCCGTCGTGAGGACGCGCTGGCGGTGCGGGCTCTATGTCGCGGCGGAAGAAACTCATGATCCAGCGCTTGGCCTTGAAGGCCAGCAGCAGGACGAGTGCGACCGCGGCGATGCCAGCGATCACGGCAAAGCCCAGGACCGCCAGAACGATGAAGCCGATCAGACCCAGGATCGCCTGGATCCAGACGCGGGCCGGCAGGCGCGCCAGCAATTCGAGGAACTGCTTTCCGTTCATGTCGCCCAACGCTTCTCGAAATCCCAGACATCGGGAAAGCCCATCAGGCCATGGATGTCCTGATACTGCGGCAGCGGATCGCCGACGCTGGTGCCACTGTCCTTGAGGTGCGCAAACGACCGCCGCATTGCCTCCGCGGCCACAGTGAGCCCCAGCACGGGATAGATCGCGAGGTCGAAGCCCCATTTCTTCAGCCGGTCGACCTCGGCGCGCGGTGTCTTGCCGAACTCGACCATGTTGGCGAGCAGCGGCTTGCTCACTTCCTTGCCGATGCGCTCCAGTTCGGCTTCGCTCTCGGGCGATTCCACGAAGATGATATCGGCGCCCGCCTCCTCGTAGAGCCTGGCGCGGCGCAACGCCTCGTCAAGTCCGAGGGCAGTGCGCGCGTCGGTGCGCGCCACGATCAGCGTCTCCTCGTGTCGGCGCGCATCCGCCGCGACCCGGATCTTGAGCACCATCTCCTCGGCCGGCACCACGCGCCGTCCCGGCGTATGGCCGCATTTCTTGGGCGTCTCCTGGTCTTCGATCTGGATCGCCGCGACGCCCGCAGCCTCATAGCCTCGAATCGTGCGCTGGACGTTCAGCAGCCCGCCATAGCCCGTGTCGGCGTCGGCGATCAGCGGCGTCCCGACGACGGAACAGATCATCTCGGCCCGGCCAACCATGTCTGAATAAGTGGCGAGCCCGGCGTCGGGCAAGCCAAGCATCGATGCCGTGGCGCCGTAGCCCGTCATGTAGAGCGCGGGAAAGCCCATGCGGTCCGCGACACGCGCGGAAATGCCGTCGTAAATCCCCGGCGCCAGGATGAACTCTCCCCGCGCCAGGAGGTCCCGCAGCTTCGCTGCCTGTCGATTGCCTGCCATGTCTCTCTCCTCGCTCAGGAAAATGACCGAGTTGTGTCGATCCGACCAGTCCACCACACACGAAAACGGCCGGCGATCAGGGACCGCCGGCCGTTCCGTCACAAAAGTGTCCGATCAGACGGAGACGGGCTTCAGCTCCTGCGATCCCGCCGACTTGCAGAAGGTCGTGGTCTCGGTCGTGGTCTGCCCGTTCTTGGTCGCCGTCAGTTCGATCGGCCGGCAGGTGCTGCCGTCAGCGCGGCTGCTCGCCGGCGCGACGGGCTTGGCGCTCACCACGGTCGGCGGCGACGTCGGCGCAGGCGACGAGGCGGTCTTGGTCGGCTCGACCGTGTAGGTGGTCGGCACGTTGTTCTCGGCGACGAACGCATACTGCGTGGCCTCGGCCAGACGACGGCGCTCCTGATCGTCGAGGGCGCGGCCGACGAGATTGCCGGCCAGGCCGCCCACCAGCGCACCACCGACTGCGCCGCCGACCGACCCGAAGGCCAGACCGCCGACGACACCGCCAAGCGCCGCACCCATGACGGTGCCGGTCGTCTGGTTGGTCGGCTGACCGCGATCGTTCGTGCAGGCAGCCACGAGCCCGAGGGCTGCGACCACACCTACGATCCGGACGACGATCTTCCTGCCGGAGAAGAAGGCCGTGTCAGCAGTCACTGCAGTCATCTGGAGCATCTCCTTTTGTATTCAGGAACGTTCACTCTACTCCAGAGATACTGCTTGCTGCCACGAGCATCGTCCTCCGCATCCGCATAGGAGCGCGGGGCGTCGCATGAGGCCAGCAGCAGGCCGGTCCGGACCAGAACGAGCGCGAGGTCGTCGCGATCCGAGTCCGGAATGTCGGCGAGCGGATCCTTGGAGTTTCGTTTGGTAATCAGGCAGCGATAGAGCGGCGTGCCGTCAGTCAGGCGATCGGTCTGCCGGCAACGCAGGTTGCGCGGCTGAGCGGCCAGCGAATCGGCGGCAAGCTTGTGAAGCGCCGGATCGTCCACAACGTCGACCCCCTGCAACCTGATCTCGCCGGGCCGGTCCTTGAGGCCGATCATCATCAGCGTCTTGCCGAAATGATCGAAGTTGCCGGCGACGAACTCGGTGGCCTTGCGCGCATCCTCGATCGCCTTCTGGCGAGCGGCCGCTTCGTCCTCCGCCCTGCGCTGAGCTTCCTCCTCGGCACGCTTCTTGTCGGCTATTTCGGCCTCGACCTTGCGCCGCGTGTCTTCTTCGATCTGGCGCCTGGCCGCATCGGCTTCAGCCTTCTGCCGGGCCACGAGGTCGGCTTTCGCCTTGGCATCCTGCTCGGCCTTCGCCTTGGCTTCTTGTTCGGCCTTAGTCCTGGCTTCCTGTTCGGCCTTCTCGGCGCGCAGCTTGTCGGCTTCCTCGGCAGACTTGCGCCGCGCCTCCTCGGCCGCTTCGGTCGCCGCCCGCGCCTTCACCATCTCCGGGTCCGGCCCGCGGGTCGCCATCGCAAAGTAGCCGCCGCCGCCGATCGCCAGAAGCAGGAGCGCCGCGATACCGACCCACAGTCCGGTCCGGCTCTTCGGTGCAGGCGGAGCCGGACCACCCGGCGCCACCGTCGCAGGACCGAGAACGGACACGCGCGCGCCGCCGGCGTCGGCCCCCTTGCCCATCACCATCGTGGCGTTCGGCTCCGGCGCCGCCGTCATGCCGAGGATGGGTCGCCAGCCGGCAATCGATTGCGGTCGGTCGCGCGCTGCCACCGTGAGGCCGGCATCGACCCCGGCGAGCAGGCCCGGCGAAAAACCCTGCGGCGCCAACTTGCCGAGTGGCTCGTAGCCGTCGTCCAGCATGCGGTCGAAGGCATTGGGCGGCGCCTTGCCGGCGATGGCGTGATAGATCGTGGCGGCGAGGCCGTAGATGTCGGTCCACGGTCCCTGCTTGGCCGACGTCATCTGCTCGGCCGCCGCATAGCCCGGCGTGAAGATCGCCGTCATCGCCGCCGTCCGACCGACCATCGCCGCGCGCGATGCACCGAAGTCGATCAGGGTCGGATTGCCGGCCGCATCGAGCAGGATGTTGGCCGGCTTGATGTCGCGATGCAGGAAGCCCGCCGCGTGGACCTGCTCCAGCCCGTCGAGCAGCGGCCAGAGGATGCGATCGACCTCCCTGGCCTCGAGCTTGCCGCCCGTGTTGATGCGCTCCTCGAGCGTTACGCCGCTCAGTAGCTCCATGACGATGTAGGCCGTGCCGTTGGCCTCGAGGAAATCGAAGACCTGCACGATCGCCGGCACGCGATGGAGGCTGGCCAGCGTGCGGCCCTCGGTGACGAAACGGTCGCGCCCCCAGCCGAAATCATCGGCCATCTTCGTGGTGCGCGGCAGAACCGTCGAGCCGTCCTGGCGTACAGCCAGCGCCGACGGCAGATACTCCTTGATCGCCACCTCGCGGCTGAGCTGCATGTCCCGGGCCCGATACGTGATGCCGAAGCCGCCCTGTCCCAGCACGGACACGATCTCATAGCGACCGATCAGCTGGCCCGCCTTGAGCGAGACATAGTCGACCTCGGGCGGCGTCGCGCCGGACAGGGTCGTGGGCTCGTTCATGGGCGCTGTAGGCCGCTAGGTATGATGAACGATCAGCTCGACATCGCCGAGCCGCAACTTCGATCCCGCCTGCAGCGCGATCGGCGTACCCGCCTTGAGGGCCGTACCGTTGACCGCCGTCCCGTTGGTCGAGCCGAGGTCCTCGACCTGCAGCGCCTCGCCGGCGACGCTGAGCCTGGCGTGCCTGCGCGACACGGTCGGATGCGGCACCACGAGCTCGCACTGGTCCGCGGCTCGGCCGATGCACATGCCTTGCGACTGGCTGACCAGCTTTTCCATCGACACTTCGAACGTGTGCTTGCGTCCGGCCGAGTCCGGCCCTTCGAAGCGCAGGGTGATCTGCGGCACCATGCGCGTCGTCGTGCCCGGTGACACGAGCTTCGCCTGGCGCACATGGAAGACCTGCACCGAACGGCTGACATTCTTGAGCTGATGCTCGCCGCCGTCATGGAAGACGTACTCGGTGCGCAGTTCCACGAGATCGCGCACGGCGCGCGATACGGCAATGCCGCCGGGCTCCGCCAGTGTCTGGATGCGCGCCGCGAGGTTCACGCCGTCGCCAAAGATGTTCTGGTCTTCGTCGTCGATGATGACTTCACCGAGATGGACGCCGATGCGGAACAGCATCCGCTGCTCCTCGCTCAGCACGTCGTTGAAGCGGGTCATCCGCTCCTGGATGTCGATCGCCGCGGCGACCGCCGACACGGCCGAGCCAAACTCGGCCAGCATGGCATCGCCCGCGGTCCCGACCAGACGGCCGCGCCCGGAATCGATGGCCGGGCGCCAGACTTCGATCTGTGCCGACTTGAGGTGGCGGAACGTGCGCGTCTCGGCGCCCTCCATCATCCGGGTGAACCCGGCGAGGTCGGCGTGGACGATGGCGGCTAGGCGGCGTTGCATGATCTCTTCGCTCCAGCGGCCTTATCTCGATTTAGCTCCCGCCTGCAAGACACTTCGCCGGGCGGTTTTCGACACGAATTGGATATTGCCGAGTTCATCCAGGAACGATCGGTGGCCTGACGACACCGGCACAAGGCGGCCGGCGCCGCGCATTCAACGGCCCTTGAAGGACGGCGTGCGACGTTCGCCGAGGGCCGCCAACCCCTCCTTGAGATCGTCGGAGTTCGCACAGGCGCGCTGGGTCTGGCGGATAGAGGGCATGTCGGGGCTTGCCTGGGCAAACTGCTCGATGGCGCGCTTCATCCCCGCCATCGACAGCGGCGCCAGACCGGCCAGTCGCGCGGCCTTCTCGGCCACCTTGTCCTTGAATTCTGCGCGCTCGACCAGCCAGTCGAGATATCCGACGGCCAGCAGCTCCTTGTCGTGGAACTCCTCCGACAGCAGGAACGCGCGCTTGGCGAAGCTCGGGCTCACCTTCTGTGTGTAGCGGCGCAGTCCGCTCGGATAATAATGCAGCCCGAAGCGCGCGGCCGGCATGAAGAAGCGCATGCCCTTCACGCCCAACCGGAAATCGCAGGCCAGCGCCAGGTCGGTGGCGCCGCCATAGACGCCGCCGTTCAGCGCGCACAGGGTCGGCATGCGCATCGCCTCGATACGGTCCATGACCATCTCGAAGCTGTTGTCGCTGCCCTCGTCCTTTCGTTCGCCCGCCGGGATCGAGCCGAGATCGTAGCCCGAGCAGAAAGTCTTGTCGCCCGCACCGGTGATCACCGTCACGCGCACGGCGGGATCGGCATCGGCCTTCTCCACCGAGTCCCGCAACAGCTTCAGACCCTCGGGGTTGAGACGATTGTGCTTGGCCGGATCGTTCAGCGTGATGGTGGCCGTGGGGCCGTCGATGGCGAGCAGAACTGAGTTTGTCATGATGTCTCCAAAATAGCCGAGTCGGTCGCCAAAAGCGACCGAGCACGGCATATTGCGAACCGGAGGAATTCACATGACTTATACCGCCCCGCTGGCCGACATGCGTTTCGCGCTGCGCGAGTTGGCCGGCCTCGCCGGCGTCGCCGCCCTCCCGGGCTACGAACATGCGACGGACGACACGATCGATGCCGTGCTGGAGGAAGCCGCCAAGCTGGCCGGCAACGGCCTCGCGCCCCTCAATCGCGACGGCGACAAGATAGGAGCCACCCTCGAGAACGGCGTGGTGCGCACAGCCCCCGGTTTTGCCGCCATCTACAAGGAATTCGTCGAGGGTGGCTGGAACTCGCTGCCCTTCGATCCGGCCTTTGGCGGCCAGGGCATGCCGTGGCTGTTGGCAACCACGGTGCAGGAAATGTGGCAGGCCGCCAACATGGGCTTCGGCCTGGTGCTACTGCTGAACCAGGGCGCGATCGACGCCATTCACCATCACGGGTCGGAGGCGCAGAAGGCGGCCTATCTGCCCAAGATGATCTCCGGCGAATGGACCGGGACGATGAACCTCACCGAGCCGCAGGCCGGCTCCGACCTCGGCCAGCTCAAGAGCCGGGCGGTAAAGGACGGCGACCACTATCTCGTGAGCGGCCAGAAGATCTACATCACCTACGGCGAGCACGACATGGCCGAGAACATCGTCCACCTCGTACTGGCCCGTACCCCGGACGCGCCCGCGGGTGTCCGCGGCATCTCGCTGTTCATCGTGCCGAAGTACCTGCCGGACGCCGATGGCAAGCTGGGCAAGCGCAACGACCTGCGCTGCGTGTCGCTGGAGCACAAGCTCGGCATCCATGCGAGCCCGACCTGCGTGATGTCGTTCGGCGACGACGGCGGCGCGGTCGGTTACCTGGTCGGCGAGGAAGGCCGCGGCCTCTCCTACATGTTCACCATGATGAACAACGCCCGCCTGTCGGTCGGCATCCAGGGGCTGGCCATCGCCGAGCGCGCCTACCAGCAGGCGGCCGCTTTCGCCCGTTCCCGCGTCCAGTCGAAGGACGACGGCAGCACCGCGCCCGCTTCCGTGTCGATCGTCCATCATGCCGACGTCCGCCGCATGCTGATGAGCATGCGCGCCCAGATCGAGGCCATGCGGGCCCTTGGCTACTACACCGCCGCCGGCATCGACGGCGCGCTGAAGCAGCCCGACAAGGCGGCAGGGCGCAGGATCCAGGACCGTGTCGATCTGCTGATCCCGATCGTGAAGGCCTGGTTCACCGACCTCGGCAACGAGATCGCCTCGACCGGCGTGCAGATCCACGGCGGCATGGGCTTCATCGAGGACACCGGCGCGGCGCAGCACCTGCGCGACGCCCGCATCCTGCCGATCTACGAAGGCACCAACGGCATCCAGGCGCGCGACCTGGTGGGCCGCAAGGTCGCCAAGGACGGCGGCGAGACCATGCTGGCGCTGGTCGCCGAAATGCGCGCCACGGCGCAGGAAATGAAGGCAGCGCCCGGCGACGACATCGAGGCCATCCGCACGGGCCTCATGGCCGCGGCCGATGCCCTGGAGGACGCGACCAAGTGGGTGGCCCAGTCGGTCAAGGCCGAGCTGGTGAACGCGCTGGCGGGCTCGGTGCCGTTCCTGCATCTGGCCGGAACGGCGCTGGGCGGCTGGCTGCTTGCCCGGAGTGCCCTGGTCGCCCAAAAGCGGCTGGGCGAACGGGACGGCGATCCGGCCTTCCTCGAGGCCAAGCTGGTGACGGCACGCTTCTACGCCGAAGTGATCCTGCCGCCGGCGCTCGCCCAGCTCGGCCCGCTCAAGGCGGCGGGGCGGACGGTTTTCGCGTTGGCGGAAGAGCAGTTCTGATCGCGCATAGCGACAGCACCGCTCCCGCGATCCACAGCGGCGCCCGGATCGACAGCCCGTAGAGGGCCGTGCCGCCCAGCCCGCCGGCGATCCAGCCCGCGGCCATGGCGGCTTTCAGCTGGCCTCACCAAGGCCGACTTCACGGCCGAACGGCCCGGGCGTCGCGAACACGGCCGAGTTGGCCATGGTGGCCGCGAAAACGGCGAACAGGACGATGTTGCACCCGCGCAGCCTCGACCACGTGCGGCGGCGGAGAAGCACAAATCGTTGCGGCGTGTTACAGCGGCTTCATCATGTGGACGCGCATATGCGTGTCCCTGCCGTGATCCGGCAGGCCGCGTCGGACGATCTTGAAGCCGTGGCTGCTGTAGAGACGGATGAGGTGATCCATCATCTCGGCGGTGACGAGCGACACAGTGCGATCGCCGCGGGCACGCGCGACTTCATCGAGCCTATCGAGCAGCCAACGTCCGAGACCCGTGCCTTGCTTCACCGGATCGACGGCAAGCCGGTCGAGGAAGAGTCCCGTCTCCCGCCGCTCCGTCGCCGCGACGCCTACGACCAGGCCACCCTCTTCCGCCACGAACACATCACTCCGTTCGATCGCAGCCGGGAGCCACTTGTAGTAGTCGGCCGGGATCTCGCGCCCGAGCCTTTGCATGTATGGCGTGAACGCCGCGCGCAGAACGCGATCGGCGTCGGCATACTCCGCCGGCAGCGCCGTCCTGAAGATGAAGTTCATGGGACGATATTAGCCATAGGCTCGAGCCGCGTCATGATCATGGGACCGCTGGCCTCCACAGCCCGGGGGTTATCCCGCGCGAGCCCGCTCGCAATCTTGAAGCAGGCCAGGAGGCCCGCTGTCCATTTGAGCAAAGAAAAACGCCCGGTCCAGAAGACCGGGCGTTTTCAAACTGATGAGGAGAAAGAGGCTTTACGCCGCTTCCTGCTGCTCCGCCTGATCGGCCGACGGACCGCTGTCCTGGCCCTTGGCGGAGGTGTCGCGCTCGACGAACTCGATCACGGCCATCTCGGCTGCGTCGCCGAAGCGGTAGCCAGCCTTCAGAACACGGAGGTAGCCGCCGTTTCGCTTGGAGTAGCGCGGGCCGAGAGTGGTGAAGAGCTTGTCGGCGACGTAGGCATCCCGCAGGAAGCCGATCGCCTGACGACGCGCGTGCAGGCCGCCCCGCTTGCCGAGCGTGACCAGCTTCTCGACGATCGGACGGAGGTCCTTGGCCTTGTGAAGCGTGGTCGTGATCTGCTCATGCTTGATGAGAGCACCGGCAAGATTCATGAACATCGCCTTGCGATGCTCCGCCGTGCGGTGGAACTTCCGGCCGCGATTATTGTGACGCATGACTAATTTCCTTCTCTCGGCCTAGTACGGCTCTTCCAGCCGCTTGGCCATTTCCTCGATGTTGTCCGGCGGCCAGCCCGGGATTTCCATTCCCAGGTGGAGGCCCATGCCGGCCAGCACTTCCTTGATCTCGTTCAG
>JABMNB010000344.1 GCA_013205335.1 Rhodospirillales bacterium | reverse complement strand
TTGCCGAGATCGCCAGGGGCCGCGGCGCAACGACGATCCGTGTGAGCCACGACGAGCAGGAGCGGGTGCTGTTCTGGGCCGGTCGAAAGGCTGCATTCCCTGCCGTCGGCCAGATCTCGCCCGATTACATGTGCCTCGATGGTTCGGTCCCTCGGGGCAAGCTGGTCGAGGTGCTGGCCGAAATGCGCGTTCTGTCGAAGCAGTATGGCCTGCGCGTCGTGAACGTCTTCCATGCCGGTGACGGCAACCTTCATCCGTTGATCCTGTTCGACGCCAACGATCCCGATGAGCTGCGGCGCTGCGAGGAACTCGGCGCCGACATCCTCCGGCTCTGCGTGCGCGTCGGCGGCGTGCTGACCGGCGAGCATGGCGTCGGCATCGAGAAGCGCGACCTGATGGGCGTGCAGTTCACCGAGATCGATCTCGACCAGCAGATGCGCGTTAAATGCGCCTTCGACCCCGATCATCTGCTCAATCCCGGCAAGGTGTTCCCCAAGCTGCGCCGCTGCGCCGAGCTGGGCCAGGTGATCGTGCATCACAACAAGCTGCCCTTCCCCGACATCCCGCGGTTCTAAGGCAACGATGGCAAGCTCTTCATTTCATGTTCCTCTCCGCCCGCGCGCAGCGTGGGGGGAGAGGCTAGGTGAGGTGGGTCATGCGGTGCGCCGACGCGACGGCCGGCTCGCGTGGCGACGCCCACCTCACCCTCCCATTGCTTCGCACTGGGTCCCTCCCTCTCCCCCCACGCTGCGCGCGGGCGGAGAGGGCCTATGAGCCAGACGATCAAGCCACGCTCGTCCGAGGAGCTGCGGCAGGCGGTTGAGTGGGCGCTGGGCGAGGGCGTCACGCTCGACGTACGCGGCGAGGGCAGCAAGCTCGGGCTGGGCAAGCAGATGCGGTGCGACCAGGTGCTCGATCTCTCGGGTATCTCGGGCATCGTCGATTACGCGCCCGAAGAGCTGGTCGTCACCCTGCGCGCCGGCACGCCGATGCGCGAGGTCGAGGCGCTGCTCGCCCAGCGCAACCAGATGCTGGCCTTCGAGCCGCCCGACCTCGGCCCTCTGCTCGGCCAGGCGCCGGGGCAGGGCACGCTCGTGGGAGCCGTGATGGGCAATCTCGCGGGCTCGCGCCGCCTCTCGGCGGGCGCGGCGCGCGATCACCTGCTGGGCTTCAGTGGCGTCAACGGGCGCGGCGAGGCCTTCAAGTCCGGCGGCCGTGTGATGAAGAACGTCACCGGCTACGATCTCTCCAAGGTGCTTGCTGGCTCGTGGGGCACGCTCGCCGTGCTCGACGAAGTCTCGGTCAAGGTGCTGCCGGCGCCGGACCAGACCGCCACACTGATGCTGCTGGGCCTCGACGATGCCGCCGGCGTGCGCGCCATGTGCGCGGCCATGGGCAGCCCGCACGAGGTCTCGGGCGCGGCGCACCTGCCGGGCCGCACGGCGCTGCGCCTCGAAGGCGTGGCGCCCTCGGTCGAGGCACGCCTCAAGGGCCTGCGCGAGCTGATGGCCGACGCCGGCGCGAAGATGGAGGAACTGGGCACACTGGAAAGCCGGACCTTCTGGTGTGAGGTGCGCGACGTGGCCCCGTTGAAGGCTGCACCCGATGCCGTGGTCTGGAAGATTTCCTGTCCGCCGACCGAAGGTCCGGCGATCCTGACGCGCATCAAGACGGAGCGTCCCGAAGCGCGGGCCTTCTATGACTGGTCGGGCGGGTTGATCTGGCTGGCGCTGCCGCCGTCAGACGACGCCGACCATAGGATCGTTCGAGGGGCGCTTGGCGCGACCGGCGGTCACGCGACGCTGATCCGCGCTCCCGAGGCCGTGCGCGTGGCCGTCCCTGTGTTCCAGCCCCAGTCCGCCGCGCTCATCGCACTGGCGGCACGGGTCAAGGAAAGCTTCGACCCCAAGGCTCTCTTCAATCCAGGCCGGATGGGCTGACGTGCAAACCAACTTCACCCTGGCCCAGCTTGCCGATCCCGAGAACGCGCGCAGCGAACAGATCCTGCGCAAGTGCGTCCATTGCGGCTTCTGCACCGCCACGTGCCCGACCTTCGTGCTGCTGGGCGACGAGCGCGACAGTCCGCGCGGCCGCATCTATCTCATCAAGGCGATGCTGGAAGGCGACCGGGCGCCGACGATGCAGGAGGTGCGGCACGTCGACCGTTGCCTGTCGTGCCTGTCCTGCATGACGACCTGCCCGTCGGGCGTGAACTACATGCA
>JABMNB010000343.1 GCA_013205335.1 Rhodospirillales bacterium | reverse complement strand
GGATGGTTGACCGGCAGGTAGCAGGCGGCCGAACCGCGGCGCAGCGAGCCCTGGCTGATGGCCAGCGTGAGCGAGTCCATCACGCGGATGAACGGCACCACGCCCGAGGTCTTGCCGTTCATGCCGACCTTTTCGCCGATCGAACGGAGATTGCCCCAGTAGGAGCCGATGCCGCCGCCACGGGCGGCCAGCCACACGTTCTCGTTCCACAGTCCGACGATGCCCTCGAGGCTGTCAGTCGCCTCGTTGAGGAAGCACGAAATCGGCAGGCCGCGGCTGGTCCCCCCATTGCTGAGCACGGGTGTCGCCGGCATGAACCAGAGATTGCTGATGTAATCGTAGAGGCGCTGGGCATGGGCGTCGTCGTCGGCATAGGCCGCAGCGACTCGCGCGAACATGTCCTGATAGCTTTCGCCCGGCAGCAGGTACCGGTCGTTCAGCGTGGCCTTGCCAAAAATGGTGAGGCGGGAATCGCGAGAGGAATCGGTAACAACCCTCGCACCGCTTCGAACTTGAACGACATCAAACACTTGCGGTCCCCATTTTCTTTTTGTCCACAGGTGTGGATAGAACACCTTGTGGAGAAACCTACATCTTGGGAGCGGCTGGCCTCTCCCCACTATCCATAGATAGTACGCGAGCCGCCGACCCTGTCATTGCGAAATTTATTCCCCGCTTGTGAATCTCAAGAATGGTTGGTTAAGCCATTGTAAAAAAACGTAAAAGACACGTTTGAAATTCTGTTTCCCTGGCTGTTCACCGGCCTTCGCAGGTGCAGCATAGCATGAGAACAAAACGCGCTTCCCCGCGGATTCCGTGGATCAGAGACAGAAACCGCAGAGAATCAGCTGGCTCGCGAAGGGCCACCCCGCAGAACGCGAGATGTGATGGGCATTCTTGGCATCGCCAAGAGTCCGTCGTCAGAATGTCATCGTGAGGCGTAACATCCGCCTTGGATTCGAGAGGAATGCACAAAAAATGGCCACTGCTTCCGCGCCGCGCCTCTACGGGCTGGACGCCATCTGCGCCGCCGCCCTGCAGGCCGGCGGAGAGGAAGCCGCGCAGTTCGCGCGCCGGCTGTTCGGCCGCGCCTCGGACAAGGATCTGGCCGCTGCTCCGGTCGACCAGCGTGCCGCCGCCGCCCTCTCCCTGCTGAGCTTCACCCGCCGCCGCCTGCCCGGCGTCGCCAAGGTGCGCATCTTCAATCCGGCCCTCGCCGACCATGGCTTCGACAGCCGTCATACGATCGTGCAGATCGTCAACGACGACATGCCGTTCCTGGTCGATTCGATCGCGAACGAATTCAATCGCCGCGAGATCTCCGTTCACCTGCTCGCCCATCCGGTGATTGCGGCGCACCGCGACATCGACGGCGACCTGGTCGGCATCGCGCTCGAAGCCGGTGAACGCGCGCGGCCCGAATCGATCATGCACATCGAGATCGACCGCCAGGCCGATCCCCTGCTGCTCGACGAGATCGCCGCCGCGCTGACCCGCGTGCTGGCCGAAGTTCGACTAGCGGTCGACGACTGGCGCGCGATGCGCCGGGCCTGCCTCGACGCCATCGCCGACCTGGCACCCAGCCGCGCGCCGGAGCTCGCGGCGGGTCTCGCCGAGTACGAGGACTTCCTGCGCTGGCTTGAGGCCAACCACTTCACCTTCCTCGGTCATCGCCGCTATCGTTATGTCGACGATGCGAGCCAGAGGGCCGGCCTGCGCCACGAGCTGGTGCCGGGATCGGCACTCGGCATCCTGCGCCGCGACGAGGTCCGGCTGTTCGATCTCGGCGTCGGCAGTGGCGAGGCCATGGCACGCTTCGCGCGCGGGCCGCACAACATCCTGATCGTCAAGACCGACCGCCAATCGCTGGTCCATCGCATCGGCACGATGGACTGCGTGATCGTGAAGACCTGCGACGCCGACGGCCGCGTCACCGGCGAGCATCGGCTGGTCGGCCTGTTCACGTCGGCCGCCTATCACGCGGCGGTGCACGACGTGCCGCTGCTGCGCGGCCGGGTCGAGGCGCTGCTGCGCCGCTCGGGTCTCGACCGGCACAGCCACGACGGCAAGGCGATGCTGGCGATCCTCGATTCCTATCCGCGCGACGAGCTGTTCCAGATCGATGAGGACACGCTTTACGACCATGTGCTGGGCATCCTGCAGCTGCAGGAGCGCCGGCGTGTGGCGCTGTTCTCGCGCCTCGACACAGTCGGTCGCTTCGCCACCGCGCTTGTCTTCGCCCCGCGCGAGCGTTTCGACGCCGCCCTTTCGGAGCGTTTCATCGCCCTGCTGGAGAAAGCCTGGAACGGAAAGGTGACGTCGGTCGCCACGTCGGTCGGCAGCGATTCCGCGCTGGTCCAGTCGCTCTATACGCTGAAGCTGCGCACGCCCGAGCAGGCCGCACCCGATCTCGTCGAGCTCGAACGCGGCCTGGCCGACGCAGCGACGTCGTGGAGCGACCGGCTGCGCACCACCCTGCAGGCGAAGCTCGGCGAAGCGGAGGGACGCGCCGCCGCGCGGCACTGGCGGGACTGGTTTCCCGTGGTCTATCGCGAGACCTTCGACTCGACACAGGCCGCGGCCGATATCGAGCAGCTTCAGAGGTTCGTCGATGGCGCCGGGTTCGGCGTGCAGGTCGGCCGCAGGACCGGCATGCCGACGCACCGCTTCGCGCTTCGCCTGTTCCATCCACGCAAGCCCGTCGCGCTGTCCGACATCCTGCCGCTCGCCGAGAATCTCGGCCTGCGCGTGATCAGTGAGGCCCCTTTCCTGCTGCGCAAGGACGGCGGCGACGAGCACACGCATGGCGTTGCGGTGCAGGTGCTGCGCGTGGAAACCACGGACAGGTCGGCGGTCGATCTCACCGTTGCGGGGCCCCGCTTCATCGAGGCGATCGAAAAACTGCGCACGGGCGCGCTCGAGAATGACGGGCTGAACAGGCTGGTGCTCGGCGCCGGCCTCGCCTGGCGCGAGATCGCCATCGTGCGCGCCTACGCCAAGTACCTGCGGCAGGCCGGCGTCCCGTTCAGCCAGGACTATATGGAACGTGCGCTCACGGCCTATCCGAAAGTGGCGCGCCTGCTGGTAGACCTGTTCGTGGCGCGCTTCGACCCCGCCCTGGGCGGGGCCGCCTCCGAGATGCGCGGAAAGAGAATAGCGTCCATCGAGGCAGACTTCGCCTCTTCCCTCGAAGCCGTCACCACGCTCGACGAGGACCGTATCCTGCGGCGCTTCCACAATGC
>JABMNB010000342.1 GCA_013205335.1 Rhodospirillales bacterium | reverse complement strand
TTCAGCGTCCACGCTCCCTCTTGCGGCGCCTCTAGAGCGGCGGTCGCCTCAAATGCCAGTCGGTCTGCTGCTGATAGGCATGGCCGGCCGCCAGGATCGGCCCCTCATCGAAGGCTTTTCCGACGATCTGGAAGCCTACCGGCACACATTCGGCGGTCATGCCGCCGGGCAGGGTCAATGTCGGATGGCCGCTTAGATCGAAGGGCGCCGTATAGCGCAGTCGTCCTGCGACGGCTTCGGGATCGCGCCCCGCTGCCAGCAGCGCCTCGGTCGACCACGCGGCTTTCGCCATCACCGGCATCAGAAGCAGGTCGAGAGATGCCAGCAGGCGATTGAGTTCTCCGGTGAGCGCCGCACGGCGCAATTGCATCTTGGCAAGCTCCATCGCCGACAGACGGCGGCCCTGCTCGAGCAGGCCGGAGAGCACCGGCCCGTACGCGGCCGCCCGCGACGGATAGGTAGCTTCGTGTGCCACTGCCGCCTCGACGCCACAGAGCGGCACCCAGTCGCGGGCCCCCTGGTCGAAGCCATCGGGCAATCTCACATCGACGAGGATGGCGCCTGCATTCTTCAGTGCTTCCATGGCGCCGTCGAGCGCACGCCGCGCATCATCGTCGAGCCCATGCATGTTGGTGGCGAGTCCAATGCGCCTGCCGCGCACGCCTGCGTCGATCGACGCGGCATAGTCGGGCACCGGGAGGCCGACCGACGTCGGGTCCTCGGCGTCGGCGCCCGCGATCACGCCGAGCACGATCGCTGCGTCGAGAGCGCTGCGCGTCATGGGGCCGATATGGTCCAGCGACTCGGCCAGCGCGAAGACGCCGGCGCGGCTCACGCGCCCCCAGGTGGGCTTCAGTCCCGACAGCCCGTTCATGGTCGAGGGAAAGCGGATCGATCCGCCGGTGTCGGAGCCCAGCGAGGCAAAGCAGAGGCCGGCCGCCGTGGCTGCGCCGGAGCCCGACGAGGACGAGCCCGTCCAATAGGCTGCGTTCCAGGGATTGAGCGGAGCGGGAATGTTCGGGTGATGGGCGCCATAGGCGCCCTCTGTCATCTGCAGCTTGCCGAGGATCACGGCCCCGGCCTGCTTCAGCCGCTTCACCACGGTCGCATCCCGGGAGGGCACGTTGCCTCGATGGATGTCCATGCCCGCCGCCGTCGCAATGCCCTCGGTGTTGCAGAGATCCTTGACCGCGATCGGCACGCCGTGCAGCGGCCCGCGCGAGGTGCCTGCGGCGGTCTCGGCATCGAGGCGCGCCGCATCGGCCAACGCGCGGTCGGCGGTCAGGGTCGCGTAGCTCCCGAGCTTGGGATCGAACTTGCCGATGCGATCGAGCATCGAACGGGTCAGTTCGACGGATGTCAGCTTGCGCGCCTTCAGGCGCCGCGCGACCTCGTCGAGCGACAGATAGTGCAGGTCGGATGGCATGCGGGCTCCTTCACAGCGACTTGTCCATTACCTGGACATGTTCGCCGCGATAGTCGCACAGCTCAAGCGCCCTCCAGCCCAGCCCCGCATAAAGCGAGGCGGCCGACGTCGTGAAGAGGTACAGGCGGTCGTAGCCGATCCGCCGCGCAGCGTCCTCGACGGCACCGACCAGCACCGACGCCACGCCTTTCCTGCGATGCTCGGGCGGAACGTAGACGCTTGCGAGCCAGGGATTTCGCGGATCGCCCTCGAGGTCATCGAAGATCAACGACGCCGTGCCGACGATATCGCCATCGTCACCCAGAGCGACGAATGCGATCGGCACCCGGTCGACATTCATCTTGCCCTGGATCCTGGCCCGACGCTGGTCGAGCGTTTGCCCCGGGTCGAGGTGTCCCCACTCGTCGAAACCCCAGACGGAGACCTGCTCTGCGAGGTCGGGACGTTCGACGAGAGGAACGACTCTCATGTCTTCAGTCGAACGCTTTGAGATTGACCGCAGCCGAACGGCCGCGCTCGGTGGCAACTTCGTAGGCGGTCTTCTGGCCCTCGTTGAGGCCGTTCATGCCCGAGCGCTCCACCGCGCTGATATGGACGAACACGTCCTTGCCGCCGTCGTCCGGCTGGATGAAGCCAAATCCCTTGGTTCCGTTGAACCACTTGACCGTGCCTGCAGCCATCTCTCTCCCGGGCTGTTGAACGAGCACACGAATGCGCGCTGACGGAGCGCTTGTTGCAGCCGTCTGCGACAACCGGGTGCTTCGGCGAACCGCGTGGCGGCGTCCGTGCCCGCTGTCGGCTGGGCCGCCAGGGCAAATACAGGTGCGTGAGTAGCCGGGCTGCATGTGAGTATCGTAACGCCTCAAGTTCAATTCGGCTCCCGGCCGCCGTTCACATTGTCGCGCCGATCTTCCAGGGCTCGAACTCGTCGTCTCCGATCCCCAAGACTTCAGACTTGGTTTTGTGCCCCGAGGCCGTGGCGAGAATAAGGTCGAAGATGCGGCGGCCATTCTCCTGGATCGTCTCTTCGCCATCGACGATCGTCCCGCAATTGATGTCCATGTCGTCAGTCATGCGACGATAGAGCGAGGTATTCGTCGCAAGCTTGAGGGACGGTGTCGGCTTGCAGCCGAACACACTGCCGCGGCCCGTCGTGAAGCACAGGACATTGGCGCCACCCGCGACCTGCCCCGTGGCCGACACCGGGTCGTAGCCGGGCGAGTCCATGTAGACGAACCCTTTTGCGGTAATCGGCTCTGCATATTCGTAGACGTCGACCAGATTGGTCGTGCCGCCTTTCGCAACTGCGCCCAAAGATTTCTCGAGAATGGTCGTGAGGCCGCCCGCCTTGTTGCCGGGCGACGGATTGTTGTTCATCTCACCGCCGGTACGAGCACAATGGTCTTCCCACCAACGGATGCGCGCGACGATCTTCTCGCCGATTTCCTGGCTGGCCGCGCGGCGCGTCAGCAGATGCTCCGCGCCATAGATTTCAGGCGTCTCCGACAGAACCGCGGTCCCGCCGTTGCGCACCAGAAGATCGACGGCCGCGCCCAGCGCGGGATTGGCCGAGATGCCGGAGTAGCCGTCCGAACCGCCGCACTGCAAAGCCAGGATCAGCTCGCTGGCCGGAATCGCCTCGCGTTTGACTTCGTTGGCATCGGGCAAAATGTCCTTCAGAAATCCCACGGCGCGCATCACGGTCTTGGAGACGCCGCCCTCGTCCTGAATCGCCATCGGAATGAGTCTCGGCCCCTCCTTGAGTCCCTCGGCATTCATCAGCCCGGAAATCTGGTTGGTCTCGCAGCCGAGTCCGAGCACCACGACTGCCGCCATGTTGGGATGCCTGGTGTAGCCTGCGAGCGTGCGACGCAGTACGTCCATCTCGAGACCCGACGAGGCCATGCCGCAGCCGCCGCCATGTGTCAGCGGCACGACACCGTCGATGTTCGGGAACTGCGCCAGCAACGGTTCGAGCCTCGACGCGATCATGCGGCTGGTTGCAGCCGAGCAATTCACCGTCGTCACGATGCCGATGTAGTTGCGCGTCGCGGCACGGCCGTCCGCCCGGCGATAGCCCTGGAAGGTGGCGGCCGGCACGATGAAATCCGTCGCATGGGCATCGCTGCAGAACGCATAGTCGCGCTCGAACTCGCCCATGACGCAGTTGTGCGTATGGATGTGCGTGCCGGCCGGGAGATCCTCGGTCGAGAAGCCGATGATCTGGTTGTACTTGCGCAGCGGCTCGCCCTGCTTCACCGGCCGCGTGAGAATCTTGTGACCGGGCGGCACGCGCTGGGCCGCCGCGACGTCTCCCTCGATCTGCGTGCCGGGCAGGATGTCCATACGTGCCACGACGACGTTGTCGGCGGGATGCAGTCGGATGGTGAGTGGAGCGGTCATTTGTGTTTCCTCCGAGGCCGTCGTCCGTGTCGACCGTCTTGACGTCGATCAGCAGACCTTAGTACGCCGCCAGCCTGCGGCAACAGATTCCGCTCAGGTTCCACCAACGAGCAGGAGAATGACGCCGGCCACGCTCACGAGGATGCCGAGCAGACCGATCGCATGAAGCTGCTCACCGCGCAGGAAGATGAGACTCATCACCACGCCCATCAGGGGAAAGAGCGCGACCAGCGGCGCGACGACGGTGATGGAGCCCAGCCCGAGCGCCGCGTAGAGAAGGAAGGTGGCGCACCCGTTGGCAAAGCCGACGCACAGGAACCACAGCACGCCACTGCGGATCGCGGGTCCTTCTCTCAGCGCACGACGCCCGACCAGCGACATGATCACCATGGTCGAGAGCGCGTAGCCGATCGCGGCGGCGGCCAGCGGCTCGTGCCACAGCGCGAGCCCGGTCTTGATTGCCGGCTGGATCGCGCCGCGCACCAGCGCGGCCGCAAGCGGCAGGCCCAGCACCCAGACCGACCAGTGCCGGCCGCCGGCACCGCCGCGCAGCGCCAGGAGCGCCACGCCGCCCACCACCATAGCCAGACCCGCGAGTTGCAGCAGGCCGAGATGCTCGCCGAGGAACAGCACCGCGCCCAGCACGGCGAAGATTGGCGTCACGTTGCCCACGGCGCCGGCCACCGCCGGCCCCAGTCGCTCGTTCGAGCGAACCGAGAGGATCGACACCACGACCGGGAAGATGCAGCCCACTCCGGCGAAGATCAGCGCCGCGTCGAGATTGAAGCTGCTCCAGTCCACGAACACGATCGCAGCCATCCAGGCCACGACCAATGCGCCACCGATCGAATAGAGCGGCGAACGCCAGGACGGCATGGTCCGCAACCCGAACTGCGTCAGGATCAGCGCCAGTGCAAAGCAGAAGGCGGCACCCAGCGCCAGGAGCATGGGGGCGAGGTTGGCCGCGCCGCTCATCGTCTGCTATGTCCGCCAGCTTCGAGAACGTACGAGGGAAAAATGGACACGCTCACCTACTGGAACGGCACGTGGCACGAGGGCAACCCGGCGATCCTGGGCCCGCGCGACCACGCCTTCTGGCTGGGATCCATGGTATTCGACGGCGGCCGGGCATTCGAGGGCTGCGGCCCCGACCTCGACCTCCATGCGGAACGTGTCGTGCGCTCGGCCCGTGCCATCGGCCTGAACCCGACGCAGAAGCCGGA
>JABMNB010000341.1 GCA_013205335.1 Rhodospirillales bacterium | reverse complement strand
GCTTGCGCCCGCCCTGAGGTGGCACGGAAGCAATAGTGCCTTCCATAATCTTCAGCAGCGCCTGCTGCACTACCTCGCCCGAGACGTCACGGGTGATCGAGGGGTTGTCCGACTTGCGGCTAATCTTGTCGACTTCGTCGATGTAGACGATGCCGCGCTGGGCCCGCTCGACGTTGTAGTCGGCCGCTTGCAGCAGCTTCAAGATGATGTTCTCGACGTCCTCGCCGACATAGCCCGCCTCGGTCAGCGTCGTGGCGTCGGCCATCGTGAACGGCACGTCCAGCATGCGCGCCAGCGTCTGGGCCAGCAGGGTCTTGCCGCAGCCGGTCGGCCCGATGAGCATGATGTTGGACTTGGCGATCTCGACTTCGTTCGCCTTGCCGCCGTGGCTCAGCCGCTTGTAGTGGTTGTGCACGGCGACGGAGAGGATTCGCTTGGCCTGATCCTGCCCGATGACATAGTCGTCGAGGATCTGGCGGATCTCCTTGGGAGACGGCACCCCGTCCTTGGACTTGACGAGAGTTGTCTTGCTCTCTTCCCTGATGATGTCCATGCAGAGCTCGACGCACTCATCGCAGATGAATACGGTCGGCCCGGCAATGAGCTTGCGGACTTCATGCTGGCTCTTGCCGCAGAAGCTGCAATACAGGGTATTGCGGGAATCACCCCCGGATTTGGCGGCTGGCATGTCGGTAACGCACCTCCGCTTGGGGGGCCTACGACCTGCGGGCCCGCACCTAAGCCTATGTTAAACGTGCCGCCCGGACGGCGACAACATCAAAATATGGTGTGTCGCCGTGCGAACAGGGAACAATTGGTCGCTACTGCCCCTCAGGAGGCAGTAGCCTGGATGGTCGTGGGGGTCGGTCGCTTCTCGAGAACGTCGTCGATAAGGCCGAACTCCTTGGCTTCCAGGGGCGCGAAGAACTTGTCGCGCTCCATGGCCAACTCGATCACCTCGAGCGGCTTGCCGGTATGTTCGACGTACATCTGGTTGAGCCGCGAGCGGGTCGCAAGGATCTCCCGGGCATGGATTTCGATATCCGTGGCCTGGCCCTGGGCGCCGCCCGACGGCTGGTGGATCATGATCCGGGCGTTCGGCAGCGAGAAACGCTTGCCCTTCTCGCCCGCCGTCAGCAGCAACGACCCCATCGACGCGGCCTGGCCGTAGACCAGGGTCGAGATGTGCGGTCGGATGTAGCGCATGGTGTCGTAGATCGCCATGCCGGACGTCACCACGCCACCGGGCGAGTTGATGTAGAACGAGATGTCCTTCGTCGGGTTTTCGGCTTCGAGGTAGAGCAGCTGGGCGCAGATGACGCCCGCCACATGATCCTCGACCGGACCGTTGAGGAAGATGATCCGCTCCTTCAGCAGCCTCGACCAGATGTCGTAGCCGCGCTCGCCGCGCGCCGATTGCTCGACCACCATCGGCACGTAGTAGTTGTTGTGAACTTCCAGCGGATCGCGGTCGCGAGTCATCGCGGGGCCCCCTTGAGTAACAGTGACACGGAAAGTGGCAGCGCCGATGGTCCTGTTCAAGGCCACCGGCCCTGGATCAATTCGCCGCCTTCTCTGCGGGCTCTTCCTCTTCCCCTTCCGCCTCCGCGTCGCGGGCCGCCTTGAGCAGTTCCTCGGGGGTAACCGACTTCTCGGAAACCTTGGCCAGCTCCAGAATGAAGTCGACCGTCTTCTCCTCGAAGATCGGCGCGCGGAGCTGGTCCTTGGCTTCGGCGTTCTTGCTGAAGAACTCCAGGACCTGGCGCTCCTGGCCCTGGTAGCGCATGGCTTCGCGCATCACCGCCTGGTTGAGCTCTTCGGGCGTCACGTCGATGCTGTTGGAGCGGCCGATGTCGGCCAGCAGGAGGCCGAGACGCACGCGGCGCTCCGCGATCTCGCGGTACTCCTTGCGCATCTTCTCTTCGTCGTCTTCGAGCTTCTCGCCCTTCTTCTTGGCTTCTTCGATACGCTGCCAGATCGCGTTGAACTCACCTTCCACGAGGCCTTCCGGCACCATGAACTTGTGGGTTTCCGCAAGCTTGTCGAGGAGCTGGCGCTTGATCATCGTACGCGAAATCTGGCTGTAGTCTTGGCCGATCCGCTCGCCGACCGCCTTGCGCATGGCCTCGAGGTTCTCGAAGTTGTTCTTCTTCGCCAGCTCGTCGTCCGCCGGCTTGTCGACGAACTCTTGGATCTCCTTGATCGTGCACTTGAACACGGCGTCCTTGCCGGCGAGTTCCGGTGCGCCGTACTCGGCCGGGAAGGTCACCTTGACGTCGACGGCCTTGCCGACCTCGGCGCCCATCAGCTGATCCTCGAAGCCTGGGATGAACGAGGCCGAGCCGAGTTCCAGCGTGTAGTCGTTGGCCGTACCACCGGGAAATTCGACGCCGTCGACCGAACCCACGAAGTCGAGCTTGATCGCATCGCCCTTCTGCGCCGGACGCGGCGGATCGACGGGCTTCTGCTCGCGGTTCGCCTTGGCGATGCGGTCGAGCGCTTCGTCGATGTCCTTCGCCGGAACTTCGGCCTTCAGACGCTCCAGTTCGATGCCCGAGAAGTCGAGCTTGCCGATCTCCGGCAGCACCTCGACCACGACTTCGAACTCGACGTCCTTGCCCTCTTCGAGCTGCTTCAGGTCGACGCGCGGCTGCAGCGCCGGCTTCAGGCCACGATCCTCGATCGCCTTCGCGGTGCTCGTGTTGACGGCCGCCTCGACGGCCTCGCCGAACAGCGCCTGACCATACTGCTTCTTCAGCAGGCTGACCGGCACCTTGCCCGGACGGAAGCCCGGCAGCGCGGCGGTCTTCGCCATCTCGGCCAGACGCTCGTCGATCTTCGACGTGAGGTCGCTCGCGGGGACGACGATCTTGAACTGGTGCTTCAGGCCTTCAGCCGAGAGTTCCGTGACTTGCATTGTCTCACTTCCATTTCCTGGTGCGGGCGGAGGGACTTGAACCCCCACGCCTTGCGGCACGAGAACCTAAATCTCGCGTGTCTACCAATTCCACCACGCCCGCCCGAAACCTGCCCAAAGAACATCCTGAGCCATCGGGGCGTGCCGCGAAGGCCGAATCGCGGGCCTCTTAGCCCGACCCCGCCGAACGGTCAATTAAAGGTCGATAACGACTGAAGTACGCGAGGCAACAGAGCGGGCAAATCCTCGGCAATCAGGCCGGGACCACCAAACTGCAGCGCACATTCTCCATGCAGCCACGCCGCCGCGGACGCCGCAGCCAACGGCGTGAGGCCTTGTGCGAACAGACCGCCGATCAGCCCGGCCAGCACGTCGCCCGACCCCGCCGTCGCAAGAGCCGGCGACGCGTGGACGTTGATCACGGCGCGACCGCCCGGCTCGGCGATGACGGTGTCGGGACCCTTCAACAGGATGGTCGCACCGCTCCGCACCGCCGCCCGCCTCACCCGCTCCAGCTTGTCGGCATTGCCGCCAAGATCGGGGAAAAGCCTTCGGAACTCCCCTTCATGCGGCGTGAGCAATGTCGGCCCCGAAATAGCGCCAAAGAGAAGATCGGCTTCGGATGCGAAGACAGTGATGGCATCGGCATCCAGAACGACCCGACGTCGGGCGCCAAGAGCGGAGAGGACGGAGTCTCTCGTCCGGCCGCTTACGCCCGACCCTGGACCGATCAGAATGGCATTGCGCCGCTCGTCGGCCAGCAGATGGGCGAACTCCGGACCATCGTCGGCTTCGGCGACGAGGTTGCCGGGCTCGGCAGCCTGATACGCCGCCATCGTCGAGCGAAAAGCCGCGATCGTGACCAGTCCCGCCCCGCCGCGGCGACCGGCCAGTGCCGCCAGGCGCGCGGCACCCGTGGCGTGAGGGCCGGCGAGGATCGTGAGATGGCCTCGCGCATATTTGTGGTCGGCAATGTCGCCGCGCAGCAGCAGATGCGCCCACAGGGCCGGCGCATTCAGCCAGGTTTGGCAACCGATCGATGCCAGGGCGGCCGTCGGAATGCCGATATCGACGATGCGGAGACGGCCGCAGCGACGCAAGCCCTCGACAGAGTAGTGGCCGGGCTTCGCCCGAAAGAACGACACCGTCGTTTCGGCCTGAAACGCGCCGCCGAGGATTTCTCCCGTGTCGCCGTGCAGGCCGGTCGGCACATCCACGGCGACGACGGGAAGTTTTCGCTCGTTCACCAGTTCGATGGCGGCGGCAATGTCGCCCTCGACCGGTCGACTGAGGCCCGCCCCGAATATGGCGTCGATCACGAGCGGTGCATCGTCGAGCAGCGCGGGCGACCAGGGCTCGATGGGTCCTTTCCACGTTCCTGCCGCCCAGGCCGCGTCGCCCCTCAATTTCTCGATTTGACCAAACAAAGCCAGCCGCACGGGCCAGCCCGCCCTGTGCAAGTGCCGGGCGATGACGAAGCCGTCGCCGCCATTGTTGCCCGGCCCACACAGGACGACGGCGGTACGGCGCGGATGGCGTTCCATCGCGGCGACGGCCACCGCCCTCCCGGCAGCTTCCATGAGAACCTGGCCCGAGACACCGCCGGCAATGGCAAAGGCATCGGCTTTCGCCATTTGCGCGCAGCCGAGGAGCGCAAGCGCGTCGCGGGGCATGAGGTCGCGGGGGATGAGATCGTGCAAATCAGGCCTGGCCGGCATGGACTGGGGGCGATTGGGGCGGCCGACCGGAATTGAACCGGCGACATCCAGAATCACAATCTGGCGCTCTAACCAACTGAGCTACGGCCGCCATCGCGGATCGCTCCCGACGAAGCGCGCCTTCCTACGCTCCGGCAGCCGGAGCGTCAAGAAACAGGCGGGGTTGGCGGCAAGATCCGATCGATGGCCCGCAACCAGACATCGCAGGCATCCTCGAAAGACAATTCGAACTGCCCGCGCAGGCGCGCCCAGCTCTCGAAATCGACCAGCGCCTCGATGGCCAGGACAGTCTGGCGCCGCTCACGCTCATCGAGGGTCGAGAGTTCCGGCGCATACATTTCCTCGAGGCGGCGGATGACCAGCTCGCGAATCAGGCCTATCCGCGCCTTGAGAACCGCCGAATCGCCCTGGTTGGCATTGAGCGCCCGCCACAACGGCAGCCATTCCTCGCAGACGCGCGCCCGCGTCTCGACATGGGCCTTCAGCCGGTCCTGGCGACTGCCGACGGCGGGGCGGGTCGCGACCTGGATGGACGCCTTCAGCAGCGACTCGTCGGTTGCGGCGACACGCAGCGCATGCAGATCGGGGAATCTTTCGAACACGGACCGCACCGAATAACCGGCCCGTTGGGCGATCGAAGCGGCGGTGGGGATCTGTGGATTTTCCCGAAGGAGCGCGAGGTAGGCCGCGATGATGAGTTGTCGCGTCCGCGCGCTGCGCAGTCGGCGACCATCCACAGTCGCAGGCTTGGCGGATGCTGTGGGCATCGGCTCGGCCCGCTCCGTCACGGTCCCTCGCTGGAACTCTCGGGCAACAGGCGATCGATCGCCTGCGTCCACACCAGGCAGGCCTCGTCGAAGGACAGGCCGAAGAATTCCCGCATGCGCGCCCAGCTTTCGACATCGGTCAACGCTTCGAGCGCAATCAAGACCTGACGGCGCTCTTCGGGCGACATCGGGGCGAACTCCGGCGCGAACATCAGTTCTATTCGGGCTTTCACGCGGTCGCGGGCCAGCCGGATTCGGGCACTCAGCTCCGGTGAGTCACCCTGATTGACGATCAGGGATCGCCACAGGCGCAGCCAACGATCGCAGCTCTGGCCGCGCGTCTGGACATGCGCCTCGATCCTGCTCTTGCGGTTGCCGTCGGCACCCCGCGGCGGCGCCAGCGCCGACATCTGCGCAATGCAATAGTCGACCGTCGCCACCTGAAGGGCACGAATGTCGGGAAATCGCTCGAAGATCGAGCGCACCGAATAGCCGGCCTTTTCGGCGATCTCGGCAGCCTTCGGCACACGCGGAGACAGGTCCTCGGCCAGCACGAGGTAGGCCTCGATGATCAACTGTTTGGTCCGCTCGCTGCGCAGGCGACGACCGTCGATCTTGGTTAGACTCGAGCTCATGAAGGCGGCGTGCCCTCAGGCGTCTGCGGCAGCATCCGATCCACGACCCCGATCCATACGGCGCAGCCCTCTGCAAACGAGAGGCCATACATGTCGCGCATTCGCGCCCAGCTCTCTATGTCCGTCACCGCTTCGAAGGCGATCAGGAGATTCCGGCGTTCGGTCTCCGAGAGGGCCGACAGTTCCGGGCGATACATGAGTTCCATGCGCTCGATCGTGCGTTCGCGCGCCACCCTGATCCGAATCTTGAGAGCATCGTTCTCGTCGACGTTGAACAGCAGCGCCCGCCACAGCGCGACGCCGCGTTCGCAGGTCCCTGCCCTGGTCTCGACGTGAGACTTGATGCGTGTGGCGCGGTCGCCGCCGATGTCGCGCGCCGGCGCCAGTGCTGCCGCATGCGCGAGCCCGTAGTCGGACGCCGCCACCCGCAGCGCATGCAGATCGGGGAAACGTTCGAAGACGGATCGGACCGAATAGCCTGCCCGTGCCGCGATGTCCGCCGCGGTCGGCACCGGAATCAGGGGGTTCTCCCGGAGCAGCGCCAGATAGGCTTCGATGATGAGCTGCTTCGTTCTCTCGCTGCGCAGGCGTCGGCCGTCGATCTTGGGCTTGGGCTTGGGGGCCGTCGGTCGAGGCGCAGTGTCTTCGATGGAACTCATTTCGGCAGCAAACTTCCCATAGGGTGCCACGAGGGGCCGATCAGGCTGCAAGACGCGGATATTGGCAATGCAAATGCAACAACTCTCTATCCCTAGTCGATCGGCCGGCCTCCCCAAAGGGCACAATTGCATCCTAAGGGCAATAAACTGCAAATACTAGTGATCAATCGCCGAAATAAGCGCTCAGCCGGTCGATCGCGCTGTCCAGTGTGCTGTCGTTCTTGCAAAAACAAAAGCGCGCGAAGTACCGCGGCGCTTCCGGAGTTTGATAGAAGGCGC
Organism: Rhodospirillales bacterium; assembly: GCA_013205335.1. Classification (GTDB taxonomy): domain Bacteria; phylum Pseudomonadota; class Alphaproteobacteria; order Reyranellales; family Reyranellaceae; genus Reyranella. The sequence goes on along the minus strand of JABMNB010000341.1, from coordinate 9,186 downwards.
TGACCGGGACCGCGGTCACGCCAGCCTTTACGGTTATGTGACGGCAGAACTCCTCGTCGGTGCCATTGAAGCCGAGCGGCCGAAAGTCCGTCGTGACGAAATAGGTCCCGTGCGCCGGCAACACGTCGAAGCCGATTCCGGTGAGGGCCCCCGCCAGACGGTCCCGCTTGCGCTGCATGTCGGCGGCAAGTGTCGAGAAATAGCCGTCGTCCAACCGCAACCCCGTCGCGGCGCCCCACTGCAGGTTGGGCGGCGTCGTGAAAGTCATGAACTGATGGGTCCTGGCGATCGCCTTCATGAGTTCGGGCGCCGCCGTGACGTAGCCCACTTTCCACCCCGTCAGGCTGAAGCTCTTGCCGGCGGAGCCGATGCGGACCGTCCGGTCCCGCATGCCCGGCAATGTCATCATCGAGATGTGCCGCCGGTCATCGAAGATTATGTGCTCATAGACCTCGTCGCACACCGCATAGACGTCGTGCTTGAGGCAAAGATCCGCGATGAAGGACAATTCCTCCCGGTCGAAGACCTTCGAGCACGGGTTCATGGGCGTGTTGAACAGGATCAGCTTGGTCTTGGGCCCGAACGCTGCCGCCAGCTCTTCCCTGGGCAGGCGCCAGGTCGGCGGCTCCAGCCGCACCAGCCTGGGCACGCCGCCGGCCCGCCGCACCATCGGCAGGTAGGAATCGTAGAGCGGCTCGATCAGCACGACCTCGTCGCCAGGCTCGATCAGTCCGAACAGGCAGTCGGCCAGCGCCTCGGTTGCCCCCGATGTGACGAGCACCTCGCTCTGCCAATCGATGTCGAGCCCCTGGAACCGCCTGGCATGCTCGGCCACGGCCTGGCGCAACTCCGGAATCCCCATCATCGGCGGATACTGATTGTGACCGTGCATCAGGTAATCCGCCGCCGCCGCCCTGACCTCCTGAGGACCCTTGTCGTCAGGGAAACCCTGTCCGAGGTTCACGGACTGATGCTCGCGGGCCAGCGCCGACATGACTTCGAAGACCGTCGTCCCGAGGCCCGACATCGTTGAGTTTGCCGACTTCATGTGAATTTCTCTTCTTGCCTAAAAAATAATCTACTATTTGATTGTAATTTAACCAATCAGCCTTCTAAACAGACAGGCTGAAACCAGATTTCCCGCGCGTACCTATGGAGAATTCTGGCATGAAGTATGCTTCCCTATCCCTCATACGGACTCTTCTGATCGGAAGGGTCCGGTGCCTGCGTGCGGAGTGTCTTTAGCCAAATGAAGAAGATCGAAGCGATCATCAAGCCCTTCAAACTGGATGAGGTAAAGGACGCCCTCAACCAGATCGGCCTCAAAGGCATCACGGTTCTCGAAGCCAAGGGCTTCGGCCGGCAGAAGGGCCACACCGAACTCTATCGCGGCGCCGAGTATGTCGTCGACTTCCTGCCGAAGGTGAAGCTCGAACTCGTCATCGAGGACGAGATGGTGGAAAAGGCAGTCGAGGCGATCCGCAGCTCGGCGCATACCGGTCGCATCGGCGACGGCAAGATTTTCGTGTCGAGCATCGACGACGCGATTCGAATTCGTACTGGTGAGCGTGGTGACGCCGCCGTATGAGGACCCGGCCTTTGGGGGCTGAAGCAGTAAACCACAAGTAGAGGGACGATCGACTATGGATGCCAAACAGGTTCTCGCGCTGATCAAGGAAAAGGACGTCAAGTTCGTCGACTTCCGCTTCACCGATCCTCGCGGCAAGTGGCAGCACACGGCCCGCATGGCTTCCGCCACCGACGAAAGCACCTTCGAAGACGGCGTGATGTTCGACGGTTCCTCGATCGCCGGCTGGAAGGCGATCAACGAGTCGGACATGATCCTGATGCCGGATCCGTCCACCGCCGTGCTCGATCCCTTCTCCGCCCAGACCACGCTGATCGTCAGCTGCGACGTCGTCGAGCCCTCGACCGGCCAGCTCTATGCGCGCTGCCCGCGCTCGACCGCCAAGCGCGCCGAAGCCTTCATGAAGTCGTCCGGCATCGGTGACACCGCCGTGTTCGGCCCCGAGCTCGAGTTCTTCGTGTTCGACGACGTCCGCTACGACGTACAGATGCAGGGCAGCTTCTACAGCATCTCCTCGAACGAATCGCCGTGGAACACCGGCATCGCCGTCGAGGGCGGCAACCTCGCCCATCGTCCGGGCGTCAAGGGCGGCTACTTCCCGGTCCAGCCGGTCGACACGCACAACGACCTGCGCGCCGAGATGATGACGGTCTGCACCGACATGGGCCTCACCATGGAAATCCACCATCACGAGGTGGCCCCGGCCCAGAACGAGCTCGGCTTCAAGTTCGATACGCTCGTGAAGACCGCCGACAACGTGCAGAAGTACAAGTACACGCTGCACAACGTCGCCCACAGCTACGGCAAGTCGCTGACCTTCATGCCGAAGCCCCTCTACGGCGACAACGGTTCGGGCATGCACACCCACCAGTCGATCTGGAAGGATGGCAAGCCGCTGTTCGCCGGTTCGGGCTATGCCGACCTGTCGGAGACGGCGCTGTATTACATCGGTGGCATCATCAAGCACGCCAAGGCGCTGAATGCGTTCACCAACGCCAGCACCAACTCCTACAAGCGCGTCATCCCGGGCTTCGAGGCGCCGGTGCTCCTGGCCTACTCGTCGCGCAACCGCTCGGCCTCGTGCCGCATCCCCTACGCGTCCTCGCCCAAGGGCAAGCGCGTCGAGGTCCGCTTCCCCGATCCGTCGGCCAACCCGTACCTCGCCTTCGCGGCGATGCTGATGGCCGGCATCGACGGCATCAACAACAAGATCCATCCGGGCGACCCGATGGACAAGAACCTGTACGACCTGCCGCCGGAAGAACTCTCGAAGGTTCCGACCGTCGCCGGCTCGCTGCGCGAGGCCCTCAACGCCCTCGACGCCGACCGCTCGTTCCTCACCAAGGGCGGCGTGTTCACGGACGACCAGATCGACGCCTACATGGAGCTCAAGTGGGAAGAGGTCTACAACTGGGAACACCAGCCGGCCCCGATCGAGTACAAAATGTACTACTCGATCTGATCTTTTCCGATCTTTCGGATCATGGAAGGGCCCGCTGTTGCGGGCCCTTCTTTTGTTGGAGGATGCGCGCCGCAAAACCTTCGAGGGAACGGACATGGGCTGGATGGACGAGGCGATGGAGACACTGCGCCCCTGGATCGGGCGGGTGCGCAGTGTCGAGGACGATATCGGCATGATGGCCGTCCGCCGCGTCGCCGCGACCTTCGACGTCGATCCCGACTCCATCAAGCGCGGCCAGGAGTTGCCGCCGCACTGGTTCACGGTCTTCTTCGCCGAGACCGTTCGCCAGGGTGAACTCGGACCGGACGGCCATCCCAACAAGGGCATCGTCCTGCCGCCGATCCCGATGCCGCGCCGCATGGGCGCCGGACGTCGCGTTCAGATCATGGGCCGCCTCAAGGCCGGCGAACCGGCAATCAAGAAGGCTGAGGTTGCCGATATCATTCCCAAGACCGGGCGTTCCGGCGACATCTTCGTGCTGACGATGCGCCACACGATCGAACAGGGCGGCAAGACCATTGCCTCGGACACCTTCGACGCGATCTACCGTCCCGCCGTGCCGGCGGGCCAGAAGACCACCGCCACGGTCGCTGCGCAGGCCCGCACAGATCAGGCGTGGAGCCAGACCACCCAGCTCACCAACACGCTCAACTTCCGCTACGGCGGCATCACCTGGAACGCGCACCGCATCCACTATGACGGCGACTACACGCGCAGCGAGGAAGGCTATCCGGCCATCGTCTCCAACGGCGGCCTGTCCATGCATCTCATGGTCGATGCCGCGCTGCAGCACGCCAAGGGCAACCTGACCGGCTACACCGCCCGCCTTGTCCATCCGCTGTGGGTCGGTGACCTCATCGACGTGCGCGGCGAGGAGCAGAAGGACGGCAACCTCAGGATCTGGGCCGCCGACAGGAACGGCGTGCTGTGCGGCGAGATGGACCTGGAGTTCGCGGCGTGAGCGGTGGTCCGCTCGCCGGCATAAAGGTCGTCGACCTGACGACGGTGGTCGTCGGCCCGATCTGCACCCGCACGCTGGCCGACTATGGCGCCGAGGTCATCAAGGTCGAGGCGCCGGGCGGCGATCTCCTGCGCACCATGGCGCAAGGCAGCCGCAATCCCGGCATGTCGGGCAAGTTCATCAACTTCAACCGCAACAAGCGGTCGATCGTTCTAGACATCAAGAAAACGGAAGGGCTCGCGGCGCTTCATCGCCTGATCGAAAAGGCCGATGTGTTCGTCAGCAACGTCCGTCCCGAAGCCCTCACCCGCGCCGGACTCGACCATGCGAGCCTGGCGCAGAAGAACCCGAAGCTCATCCACTGTTCGATTCTGGCCTTCGGTCGCGGCGGCCGCTACTACAATCGCCCCGCCTACGATCCCATCGTGCAGAGTCTCTCGGGTGTGGCCGGCACGCTCGAGCGCGCCACCGGCGAGCCGCGCTTCGTGCCCATGGTGATGAGCGATCACACGACCGGCCTGATCGCGGCGCAATGCATCGGCTTTGCGCTCTATCGGCGCGAGAAGACGGGCCGCGGCGAAGCGATCGACGTGCCCATGCTCGAGAACATGGCCTCGTTCGTGTCGAGCGAGCATCTGGGCGCCGCCACTTTCGATCCGCCGATCGGCCCCAGCGGCGACGGCCGCCTGCTCAGTCCCGATTACCGGCCCCTGCCCACGAAGGACAGCTACATCACCGTCGGGCCCAACACCAACCAGCAGGCCTACGCCTTCTTCGACGCGATCGGCCGTCCCGAACTCAAGACCGACCCGCGTTTCGATAGCGCTTTCGCGCGGACCAACAACGCCGCAGCCTACTTCGAGGTCCGCAAGGCCGGCCTGGCGCAGAAGACTACGGCGGAGTGGCTGGAAATCTTCGACGGACTCGACGTGCCGGCCGCCCGCTACAACACGATCGACGACCTGCTCACCGACCCGCATCTCGCCGACGTCGGCTTCTTCCAGCCCGAGGACCATCCCAGCGAGGGCCGTATCCGCCGGTCCCGCCGCGCCAACAAGTTCTCGGGCGGCGAACGTCCGGTCGAGACGCACGCGCCAACGCTCGGCGAGCATACCGCCGAGATTCTCAGAGAGGCCGGATACGGCGACGCCGAAATCGAGAAGATGCGGACGTCGGGCGCCGTACGCTGACCACAGCGAAGGACGTTCCGAATGTCGATATTATGTAGCGGCTCGGCTATCACGCCGGCCTGGCCAGGCCGCGCAAACGAAATACTCGAAATAACCGAAACAAACGAAATGAACCCGCCTGGGAGACAATGCGGTACTTAAATACCGCGGAGATCGCGTATGGACGTGCTGGATGACCTAGCCGCCGACGGGCCGCATCGCCACGCCCGCATAGATTTCCCGCAGGCGCGGATCGCTCAGTGCGGTGTTCACCTCGGCATTGAGCCGGCTGAGATTCGCAGGCGGCACCCTGGCCGGCGCCAGCAGCGCCATCCACTGATCGACGACGACGTCGTAGCCCAGCTCGTTCAACGTCGGTATGTCGGGCAGCGCCGGCGACCTCTCGACCGTCGTCACGGCCTGGATGCGGCCCCGGCCCGCCTTCTGGCAGGGATCAGCGGCGCGATCCCCATGACGGCGAGGACCAGGCCAGACCGCACGGAAGGTTGACGTGACGGGGGCGGCCTGTTCATCAGTTCTGCCGGTCGCTCTCGTTCAGGACGCCGTCTCCCACTGTGTCCGCACTACCCAGGACTCCTTCTGTTCCTGAGATACTCCCGCCACAACGGGCGCCATTTTTCTTGCGTAACGACAAGCACGACTTCGTCGCAACGTTCTCCATCCTGCCGGCGGATCCACTTTGGAAGACGACCTACTTCCTCGTAGCCGTTCTTCCGGGCGTAAGCGAGACTGCGCTTGTTGTCGTCCATCACGCGTGAGCGGACGGCATAGAGATCGAGTGCATTGAAGGCGAAGTCGAGCATCAGCATCTTCGCTTCGGTGCCGTGGCCTTTGCCGAGCTGACCCGCCTCGCCGATCGTTGTGCTGGTGGTGGCCGTGCGATGTGCCCAATCGACTTCGTGCAAGCCGATCCACCCGATGAGTTTGTTGTCCTCGATCGTCACGATGCCAAGGCCAAATTCCGTGGTTGAACCCGACAGCCTGTCCAGCCACTCCTCTTCAGCCTTTTCCATGAGAGGAAAGGCCCGTGCCAATCGGTACTGAGTCGTTTCCGGATCATTCATCCAGCGCCGTAGCGCCGGGATGTCAGCCCGCTGGAGGGGCCGCAACAGCACGTGCTCACCTTTGCGGAAGACGACGTCGCTCATTGAGTTGTTCCTTTGTCACCAATCGGAGGTGGTCCGGCGGCGGTCGATCCCTCAGATCGGCGGCTCGCCCTCGATCAGCACGCGGTGCATGATCCGTTCCTCGCCCACCGGATAGTCGATGACGACGCGGTGCATGGTGGCGCGATTGTCCCAGACGACGATATCGCCCCTGCTCCAGACGTGACCGAAGTGATGCTGCGGCTTACGCGCCTCGTCGGCGAGTTCGTCGAGCAGGGCGTCGCTTTCGGTGCGCTCGAGACCGACGATACGGTCGAGGCGGTTGGGATTGAGGTAGAGCGACTTGCGACCGGTCACCGGATGCGTCCGCACCAGCGGATGCGCGACGTCCGGCGTCTCGGCGATCTCCTCGGGCGTGCGCGGCGACGGCCGGTTGCGGGCGCGCGGCGTGTCGTAGCCGTGAATGGCACGCCTGCCCTCGATCCGCTTCTTGGTCGCATCCGGCAGTGCGTCATAGACCGAGTGCATGTTGCAGAACCAGGTCGCGCCGCCGCGGCTCGGAATCTCGATACTGTGCAGCAAGGTCGCCTTGGCGGGCACGGCGAAATAGGAATCGTCGGTGTGCCAGTCCTCGGCCCGGATGGCGGTCTTGTCGGTCGTGCCGTCGGCCATCAGCGTGCTCACCATCACGGAGACTTCCGGGAAGGCGCCGCTGCGCTTGTAGCGCAGCAGTTGGATCTGCGGCTCGCCGAAGACGCGGGCGAAATCGCGCGTCTGTTCCGGCGTCATGGGTTCTCCCGGGATCGCGACCAGAAGATGTTCGGCCAACGCCTGGTCAAGGATGGCAGCCACCGCCGGCTCGTTCACCCGCGTGCGATCGAGGCCCTCGATGCGGGCGCCGAGGGCACCCTTGTTGGGGACGACTTTCAGCATGACCTCACCTTAACCCACTGATGCTAGGGTCAAAACCCAATAATGCGTGGTCGTCGACTTCTGCTTTCGGGCCGATTCCAGACATTGGTCATGCGGAACAGTTCGTCAGAGATTGACCCATTGCGGAAGTCGCTCTCGAACGCCAGCAGCCTTAGAAAGCCCGGACTGGTTTTAAAACGCATGCGCCGTTTGATGGACGTGGTGGCCTCGGACCGGGTCGATCTTGCGCCCATGGTCACGCATCGCTTCACGCTCGACCGGATCGAGGAGGCCTACGAACTGTTTTCCCATCAGCGCGACGGCGTACTCAAGGTGGCCATCACGATCTGACGAAAAATCCTTCTCAAATCCTCCGCCAAAGCGGCCAGGTCGCGGCGAGCGCCAGCAGGCCCATCACGCCGGTGATCGCCGTGGCCTCGGGCGCTCCGATGAGATCGGCGAGCCAGCCCAGCCAGACGAAGCCGATTGGGCCGGTGCCGATGCAGACCGAGAGCACACCCAGGATGCGCGAGCGCATTTCTATCGGCGCCGCGAGATAGACGAGCGTGGCCTGCAGAGTGGCGAAGGTGGCGCCGGCGAGGCCGGTCACCAGCAGCGCCACACCCGCCAGCAGCGGCGTGGGCGCCGCCGCAAAGCCGATCAGCCCGACCAGGTAGGCGGCCGTGCCGCCAACATAGGCGCGGGCATGCCAGCCCGGCGTCAGCCACAGCGCCAGCAGGAAGCAGCCGGCGAAGGCGCCGACGCCGTCGATGCTGGTGAGCAGGCCGACACCTTCGGGGCCGAGCAGCAGCCGGTCGGTGCCGATCACCGGGATCATGCTGGTGAAGGGCCAGGCGAAGACATTGTAGATGACGGTGACCGCCATGATCGCGCCGAGGCGCCGGTCGGAAATGATGAGCGCCACGCCCTCCCAGGTGCGGGCGAGCACGGCCCCCGCACCGGGCGAGGACGGGATGTGGCTCTGCACCATCAAGGTGGCGGCGACGGCCGACGCGTACAGTGCCACGCTCAGCAGGAAGGCGCCTTCGATGCCGACGCCCGCCAGCAGCAGGCCGCCGACGGCGGGCCCTACCATGCGGCTCACATTTCCCGCGCCGACATCGAGCGCCATGGCGATGGCCATGCGATCGCGGCCCATGACTTCGCCCATCATCACGCGCCGGAGCGGATTGTCGGTGGCCCAGCCGCAGCCGTTGATGAAACTGGCGACGGCGAGGTGCCAGACTTCCAGGGCTCCCCTGAAAGCGACGATGGAGAGCAGGGCCGAGGTGACCATCATGAGGCCGACGATGCCGGCCAGGGTCAGGCGGCGGTCGAACCGTTCGGCGAAGGCCCCGAGGAAGGCGCCGAACAGGCCCATCGGGACCAGGCGGAGCATGGTGATCATGGCGACGACCAGGGCGGAGCCGGTCTGCTGATAGACGACGATGCCCATGGCGACCGTTTCCAGCCAGCGCACGGTGGTGACGACGAAGCCGACGTACCACAGGCGCCAGAAATCCATCGGACTGGTCCGCAGCACCTGCCGGAACGAACTCGCCGTGTTCTTGTTGTTCTCGCCCATGCCGGCGCCGACTGTCGCGCACGGCCGCGCCAAAGTCTCCTGTCCTGACACTGGTAAACAGCGCCGGGGCCGCCAATACTTCGAGGACATGCCCGTTCAACCGACATTCCCCGGATGAACCCTTGGAACAGCATGAGCGCCATCATTCTGTCGGGTTCCGGTGAAGCCGTGGGCGGCCGCCACAAGTTTCCCCGCCGCTTTCGCCGTGCACGACCTCCCGAACGACCTTCGATCCAGCAATTTTCCCCTTTCCCTCGTCATTCAGACGCACTTCTCCCGTGGTGATGACCCATCCGCCCCGTTCAGTCCTACGCTGGGGCCGGTCGTCGCCGCAGCCCGTCGATCAGCCGCAGTATTTTCTCGAACAGTTCTCTCGGCACCG
>JABMNB010000340.1 GCA_013205335.1 Rhodospirillales bacterium | reverse complement strand
TGAACCTGCGACGCCGTCGCGGTGCCGGGCGTCGTCGCGATCCGCAATTGCATCACTCGGTTGCTGGCGCGCCCAGATCCCATGCAGGGAGCCTCCGTCGCATGAGAACGGCGCTCTATTTGATAACCGAACCTCATCGGTCGCGGTCTTCATCGCCAAGCCGATTCCTTGGCCGGATGGATTTTTGAGCAAGGACAGCCAGGCAAACCCACTGCGGGGCGCGCCCCGCATCCATGGCGAGCTGCTCAAGCTCGGCATCGAGGTCAGCCAGGCCACGGTCGGCAGATACCTGCCGTGGCGGCCCAAGGTCCCCTCCCCGACCTGGCGATCGTTTCTGCACAATCACATGCATGAAACCGCGGCCGTCGACATGTTTGTCGTCGTAACGGCCACGTTTCAGCTGCTCTACGCCCTGGTGGTCCTCGGCCACGAGCGAAGAAAAGTCATCCACTTCGATGTCACCCCGAATCCCACACAGGCCTGGCTAGCGCGCCAGATCACCGAGGCCTTCCCCTGGGACACCGCCCCTCGCTTTCTGCTGCGCGACCGCGACGCTTCATATGGGCCCACCTTCTGCGATCGTGTTCAGGCGATGGCTATCGAGCAGGTCGTCACCGCGCCGCGATCGCCGTGGCAGAACGCCTATGTCGAGCGCATCATTGGCTCGATCCGCCGCGAATGTCTCAATCACGTCATCGTCTCCGATGAGCATCACCTGCGCCGTGTGCTGTCGGCATACTTTGAGTATCACAACCATGCATTTGAACACCCATCTGTCTATGTGATTGAAGAGAATAGGTTTTGCTGATCGGGATGCGATCCCGCGGGGTGTTTTGAGTTCTGCCGGGCTCGCTGGGCGATGGCACGTGCTGCGGACGATGAGAGAGCGGTTCGGCTGAAGACCCAGGGACCATCCGGCAAGGGGTGGACGGCGGCAATCTCGCCAGATTCCGCCGCCAGCCTGAGTGTCTTTGGTGCGATCTTGAGAAGATGCGCTGCCGTGCTGAGGTTCAGCCACGGCTCGATGCCATCGGGGGCGGCTTTGTACACTGGGATGCAGTGGTGAGATCGCAGCGAAGTAACGCGCTCGCGTGTCCAGCGATTGCCGTTGCCTGTGACGAGGCCGTTGCGGTTCAGAATGCCGGCGATGAGATCGTCATTGGCGATCAAGGCCAGCGTGCGCACAGCCGCAATGATGTCGGCGGAGGTACCGTTGCGTTGCCCACGCCGCCGCCTGGGCAGGCGTATCTCGCTGTGCACACCGCCGGTCCAGTGAACCACGAGAATGATCTCTGCGGCTTGCGGATCGATGTCGGCAACGACTTCCTGGATCAGGGTGCGCGCGATACGTTTCTTCAGTCGCGCATCCGTCGTTGGCGCGGCCCAAATGGTCTTGAGGTCCGTCGCCAGCGTTGCCAGTGACGCCGGATCACGAGCAGGTATTGGTCGCGCTGCGTCGAGCGCGGCGATCTTGCTCTCGACCTCCGAGACACGGGCAAGTGCCTTGTTCCAGCGCGATTCGAGTTCGCCGGCCACGAGGCGGTTTGCTGGATCGCTCACATCGTATTGGCGGAAGGCGCGATCGGCTGTGTAACGCGCGGCCTCGAGATCGCGCAGAAGAGCCGCCCGCACCTGGTCCCGCCGCTGGTCTCCTTCCTGCTCGGCGGCCACGGCGGCCGCGATGGCACCGGGACCGACAACGCCGAGAAGCGCATCTTCGATGGCGTCGTCGACGCGCAGGCCGCCAAAGGCGATGCAACGTGGCTCGCCATTATCCGTCCAGCCCCGACTGCAGCTGTAACGCACGATCGAGTGCCTCGCACCGGAGTATCGGAGCGTCAGCTTGCGCCCGCAACGGCGGCACCGGATCAGACCGGCCAGCAAAGCATCGCCGTGCTTGGGCGCCCCGTGATAGCGGCTGGTCGCGACGTTGTTGCTGACCATCATCCGGATCGCCTCGGACCTCTCCCAGCTGACATAGCCCTCATGCGCGTTCGGCATCAGTGCCAGCCATTCGCTGCGCGCCTTGCGGCGGATCTTCACGCCGACGCCCGCAGCGCCATGGCCCGCCACCACTGCCGTCTTACCATAGGCATAGGCGCCGCCGTAGATCGGGTTCTCGATCATCCGGTGGATCGAGGCATAGTTGGGCCGGCGCCAGGCGATGTCATCGTTACTCCGCTTCACCGGCAGATCGAGATCATGCTCGAGAAACCACAGCAACGCCTGACGGGCACTGCCCAGTTCCTGAACCTTGTCGAAAACCAGCGCGATGGCTTCCTGGACACGCCGGTCCGGATCCTTCTCGTAGCGGTTGCCAGCCTTCACGAAGCCCACCGGCGCCCTGACGACAAGCTCTCCACGGCGCGCCTTCTCGTGGCGGGCCGAGAGCGAGCGCTGGCGCAACAGATCGAGCTCGTACTCGTTGAGGCTGCCCTTCAACCCGAGCAGCAGCCGATCATTGCCCTGGCGCGGTGCGTATACCGTCTCCTGGTCGATCAGCACTGTATCGACCACGCGGCACATCTCGATCAGCTGCTGCCAGTCTCGGCTGTTGCGCGCGAAGCGCGAGACTTCCCGCGCACACACCGCGCCGACCTTGCCGAGGCACACCTCCGCAACCATGCGCTCGAAGCCGGCGCGCTGGACACCGCCCGCCGCCGAGCGACCAAGGTCGTCATCGATGACCTCGATCTCTGACCAGCCGAGCGCTCGCAGGCGACCCTGCATGGCATATTGCAGCGCGCTGCTCTCGCGGTTGTGCAGCACCTGATGGGCGGACGACTGGCGGACATAGAGCAACGCCTTGCGCTCCAGATGATGGGGACGGATCTTCTCAGAGATCATGACCGGCCCCCGTCATTGGAGCCGTCTGGCTTTTGTCCGCATGCTCCACAAGCAGCCGCACCATCAGCTTGATCAGCGCACGCTGCGTCTCCGGCGGCAGTTCCGGCCACGCCGGCGCACCGACCACGATGCCGGACTGGCCGCTTCCGAACAGATGCATCTGCTCTGGATTGCGCCGCCGATCGTGACTTGTCCGGCTTTGCTGTGCCGACGTCCGGCACGACACTGTCTTCCCCGACATGGGCCTCTCCCCGATCCTGATCGCGAGAGGTCCATGATGCGTCGGAAAACGCGACATTCGATGATACGGGGTGCGCCTTCAACACTTCTGCCAAAAGGTTCCTCAAGGTCGACAGCGCCGCCATGTCGACAAAAGGCGACGTCGTAAGTGTTGCCTGGCACGCCGCGCGGTCGAACATCCAGGCTGGGATCTCGAGCCAGCGATCCGCGTCAGACCCGCTCAGCGTGCAACGAAAAGCAACACCACCAGCCTTGCCGATCGTCCCATGGACGCAAACGCGAAGGCCAAACCACGGGTGCCATCGATACAAAAGTTCTCGAAAGCCAGTCCCGTGGGTGTTCTCAAGCCTTGTTGCACCACCGAAGCCGCACGCATCTCTCGCTCGGCAAGGATTGTCC